>CAISKC010000479.1 GCA_903885895.1 uncultured Legionella sp. | reverse complement strand
TGCAACACGACTTTTCTAATTGGTCTCAAAAAAATAGAGTTTTTTATCACATAATCAGATAAAATGCGCCATATTTTGCTCATTAAGACAAGGATGTCATAATGTCTCATAACGTCGAAGAACTTTTTTTAGCGGCTGTTACAGAACAACTCAAAATAGAATTAGATAAATGTTACCACCCTAATAAAGGAGAGCGAGATTATATTGCTACAACTGAAAACGTCGTAGCGTTAGCCCAGGCTGGCTTATTTTTTGCAGGCCTAGCATCCGCACCATTTACATTTGGTTTAGGCTTGGGAGCCGCGGCTGCTACGATTGTTATCCTAAAGGCTGGGGAAATATGCATAGAAACCTATCAAGAACGCAGCCGTGCATCACAACAATTGCCAGAATCATATCTCAACCAGCAGAGAGAATTACAACGGCTTGCCTTGTTCATCTTATTACGTCAAGCCGCTTTTGCAACATTTAATCGGTATTCTTATTCTTTCCAAGAAACTCTAGATGATGAAGGCATTCAAACCATTGCTCAATATGTTGCGCATCGTTTGATGAAAAAATTATATGCGGAATTGTGTCAACATCCACAACAATTGCCAGAAGTAGACACTTTAATAGATTATTTATTATCCAGCATTCATCAGTCTTGGATTATGAAAACCGAAGAAGTAACCTTAAAAACCCCACCTAATACCAATCCTTTGAGGCTCGCAGCACAATCTAAAAAAGTCGCAACCAAGCATTTCTGCGCAAAACAAAGATGGTTAAGCGATGATGGGCCTAATGTTAAAATTCTGGGAGTTGAAACCAGTGCCTTTTACGATCAATTTCAAATCACTTCAACTCGTTACGATTTAGGTTACATCACTATTTCAGAACAGAAAAGAACAAGCATTCCATTGGCCATTAAAGCGGAGCAACTACAAGATCTGTCTATTCCCGAGGCAGAAAAACAAAGAATTATTGATAAAAGCTTATTTCCGCATTTCGTTACCGTCCAAGAGGTGGAGGACTATAAGCTTTTCTATCTCAGTAATCCAACTATTAATTTCAATGCATATCTTTCTCAACACTACCACCGCCCTATTATCGCATGTTGTCATGATGACCGATTACAAGGGATTGTATTTGTTGGAGATTATACCAAAGTTAATTTTTACGCTGCGGATTTAAGTGATTGTGATTTTTGCGATGCCATTTTTAACCATGCCAACCTATGTCGTAGCCAAATGCTACGAATCAAAACAAATCCCGCTACGCAATTTCAACATATTTATGCAGAGGGTAGTGTTTGGATGGGAGATGCACAGCATGAACTTCAACTCCATGCAAACATGTCTTTTGCCAAACTCAATGGGTCGACGTGGAAAAAATGTAGCATCAGTACGCTTAGTTGTCAGATTGGCTCAGAATGGCTATTAGCCGTCTTAGAAGATTTTCAAATAGAAGATTATGCTCAAGCCGCATTTCAAAATCGGTTACAACAAGAGCATGACGAACGATTGGAGTACCAAGAACGTGTAAAAACCTTAGAATCGCGTTGTAACGATTTAGAAATTATGACGATAACCAATTCGCATGAAGCCATGACTCGTATCGAGGGGTTACAACATGAGTTTTCATTTTTGCAACAACAAACTGAAAAAATTGAAAAAAACTTAACCTGTAAATTAGATCAAATCAGCAAGCAGTTAGATGCTTACCGGGACCTTGCACGAGCCAATGCTAAAGCGATCAGTGATGTGGGAGGAGAACTTAAAGAGTTTGAAGAAAAGCAAAAAAAGCGAGACGATGAGCAAGACATAGCCATCGAAGGGATTAGAGCAACACAAGATATATTACGCAGTCTTCAACAATATTGTGTGACAGAGGTTTACACAGATGATTATCGAAGCAAAACAAGTAATTATATCCCTCTCTATATCAGCTCCTCGCATATGAAAATACAGGCCAAACCAGAATTATTAACTCACTATCTCTATCAATCCTTGAATAGATCTAAATATATTTTTGTGAGCGGCGGCGCAGGATACGGACAAACTTTTGGAGTCACACGTTTTGGTGAAGGTATCAATGCAACTTATGGTATCGACCATCAATGGATTTTTATTCCCTTAGATGCGTCTAGAATTACTAATAAAGACGCTAATGTCGTCAATGCCTTGCTTGAAACAGTCTTTATCAAAACCCAAAAAATTAATTTGATGAAATATCACTGTGTGATTCATATCAGTAAGTTAGATAGTAGCGGCATAGCAATTGATAAATGGATCCGGGATGCTGAGGCCGTCACTAAACTGACAGAAGCACCCATGGTATTTATCTTCACTGCACGAACCCGGTTTATGGAAAAATCGCGATTAACTTTAGATAGACTCATCCAAGACGCGCCAGCTGATTATTTGGAATGCGAGGTGCAACCTTTAATCGATGAACAAATTCAGAGTTTTTTTCAATTATTTCCTAAACAAGATCTTGCCAATATTTGCCGAAGCTATCAAGACAGAGGCATTATTGATATTACAACCTTAGGCAGAACACCCTTGATGTTACATATCATGACGGGGGTACTCATGGAATATACTCAGTTGCTCCCAACAAAGCGTAGAAATATGCAACGCATTGATTTTTATGCAGCATCCTGGCGTGCCCTCCATGCGCGTGTCTGTTATAAATTACCTGATCCATACCAAGATTATACTAATTTCATGCAAGAAATGTATGACTTAGCAAAAGATATGCTCAAGGATCGTGTTGATTCTATTGTGTATGAAATAACTAATACAAAAATTGGTATCCCTAAGACGCCATTTCAAAAATTACTTGAAACCAAAATGGGCGCATTATCTCCTTTGTCCATTGTGAAAAACGAGGATCGCTATTCAGTAAGTTTTATCCACGCTTCATTAGGATATTATTTAATTGCCGAAATTTTAATTGAAAATTTATTCAAGCCAGATTTCCCTAATAAAGAAACCCAGCAAATTTGGGGACGTAATTATTTAACCAGAACGCCGGAAGTTTTAGAGTTTCTAGTAGAATTACTCCAGCAATTTCCCGAGACCATTGAACATCAACCCAAAAAACTTATGTTGGCTAGGCACAACTCTTTTTGTGCAGATGATGAGAACAGCCTAAATGATGATATTGATTCAGATACCCCACCAATCGAACGTAGTCGACAGTACATTCATAATCAATTATTACAATTAACCCAAACGACGCATCTAACTAATCCCAAGCGAGAAGCCAATAAAAAATTAGCCTCCAACGCGTTAACCGTATTGTGTAAATGGGGCAGGGATTTATCTCATGAATATTTTTCCAAACTTCTTCTACATTACATTGACGCTACGAATGGTTTGCTTTCTTATGCCCATTTCGAAGACAGCGATCTAACTGGGAGTTACTTTCATAATGCCATTTTGTTTCGTACCAAACTCTCCAATACAATTTTAAAACAAGCTCGGTTTCTTAATGCGAACCAATTTCTTGAAATAGGTGAGACGCCAAAAACTTTTACGGTATATCGGTCCTCAACTGATACAATTTTAGCTTACCCTATCTCGCCAAATTCGAGCAGTAAGAAATATCAAATCGCTGTTGTAAGAATCATCGAAAATGGACTGCAATTACTCCGTTGTTGGCCTGCTCATGACCAAGAAATCACAGCCATGGAATTAATCACCTATCGCGACACCGTACGTATGGCATCCGTTGGATTAGGCGGCACATTGAGAGTGTGGGATTTGCATGCTACCTTACCACCCAATGAAATTGCGAAATTGCGTGGATTCAAACATATTGCGCCTATTCATCATATGGTTTGGGGTAGTGATGGTGTGCATTTAGCAACGGGAGATCAAGAGGGTCATGTTCGTATATGGGATGTGAATCAACAAAAAAAAATTTATAAATCACAAACATTACACCCCCCTATTCGAGCCTTAATTTGGGGAAAACTCAATCAAATATTAATTGCAGCAGATAACAGTCATGAACTTTTTATCTGTTACGACACCTTATCCGAAATAAGAACCCACGAGATATTACCAATATTTTCTGAACATACTAATCAACCCATTATGGCGATTTATAGCCTAGCTTTCTCGCCAGATGAAAAACTTTTAGCGATTGGTACGGCTTATGGAAGTATTCTAATCTATGATTTGCATACCAAAATCGTATCTTTTTTATATGGACATAAAAGTATCGTCACTTCGTTAGTTTGGCTAGATCAGCTCATATCCAGCAGTCGTGACCAAACGATAAGGATATGGCCATCTGCCACCAATCAAGGTAGTGTTTTTCAACATGATCACCCGGTTGGCAAGGTCGACGTACTCCCCAATAAGCAAATTATCTCAGGCATTGACCCTAATTGCTCTCGCTTTTATTTTTGGGATGGCCAGCTCTCTTTGACTGCTTCTTCTGGTAATAGCGTGTCAAGCTTAATATCTTGTATGGCAGCCAATCCTAGGTATCCATATGTTGCCTCTGGGGACATTCATGGCGTAGTGATGCTTTACCCATTTGCAGACATGGTACAACCCGATGTCGTGTTTACAGAACCACTCCTGACGCATATTCGCACGACTGTCCAACAATTATTCTGGTCTAAAAACGGACAATATCTGGCTTCAATTGGGCAAGATCAAAGTATCATAATAAAAGACATTCTGGATCGAGATCCTAAAAAACCGATATTCATTCGACAAGAAGCGGATAATTGCCCGACACATATGATCTGGACCACTGATAAAACTGATGCACAAATTCTTATAATTGGGCATGCAAATGGTACTTTAGAATATTATAAGGACTGCGATGAATTCAGATTGGGAGTTAGTCTTTCGATCAATACCTCTATTCCAATACAATATCTATCAGATAGACAATCTGCGCCACAATTAGCAGTTGCTATAGGACAAGAAATAGCACTTTGCACACTTCATTCAGAAGAACCAAGCCAGGTAATGCATCATACTCATCCTGAGCTTCCACCCAAAATTATAGCATGGTCTCCAGATGGCGCCTTATTAGCATCAACCGATGACCAACATATAATTCGCATTTGGAGCATCTCAAATGAAAAGAATTTATCACTCCGTGGACAATGCGCAACGACTGAAATCAAATGTTTGCTTTGGACAGATCAATGGTTGTTGATAGGAAACTCTCAAGAAATTATCTATTGGAACATGAGTCAACAGGAAGGTATTGTCGGAAAACAACAACGAAAGCCTGTGGCTGCTCGATTTTTATCAGTATCCCATGATAAAAAAATTGTTTTGGGACATAACACTAAAATTTTATTTTTTCCGCAATCAGATTTAGAACTCCCAGAAGAAGCAAGTTTTACATGGCAATTTAAACGTTTAAAAGGTGGGTTTTGTGCGACGGAAAGTGACATTTCAGGCTGTAAGGAATTATCTGTTTCTAACCTACGTTATCTAAGAAAAAATGGCGCAAAACAAATAGCCCGCTCTTCTTTTTTTAGTTTAACGGCGTTTGAAGCGGATCGCACGGAAGAACACCTATCACCGCTCCCAAAATGTCTACCTCACCACGAATGGATACGATTTTTTTCTGTATCATCGCAAATACCACAACAACCGCTTTCGCTTAATACGCCAAGCCAGGACAGTCCTTTAAGAATCCCGAGTGAAAGAAGTGGAACATTTTTCTCTGCTTCGCAGTCCAATCTAACTTTACAATGTTCAACCAGTACAGGAAATATCAGTGCCTCTCCAGGATTTAAAAAAATAGAAAGTGATGAAGGACTCGCGTCCCCAAGAAAATTTTCACCCAATTTAGGATTATCAGATCTCGAATCCAATCTGTAACAGAAAACCGCTGTATTTATCGTTCTAAATTACGATAGATTCAGGGCAAAACTCACCTTGAAAAGGAATAGTCCCCAATAATGGATAATCAAGCCAATGTTGCAGTGTTGCCAAATTTTCGAGCTGCGCAGACATATTCGGATCTAAGAAATTCGCAATCCATCCATGACAGGGGATATGTTGTTTTCTCAACACGTAAGCCGTTAAAAGCGCATGATTCATACAGCCCAACCGCATGCCCACTACTAACAAAACTGGCATGCGAGTTTGCACCAAAAAATCAATCCACGTTTCTCGCTCGTTCAATGGCACCAATAAGCCGCCTGCACCCTCTACGAGTAAGTAATCTAAGTCAGTTTTGGGATAAGCTACACAAAAGGTTTTGATCTGCGCTGCCGTGATGGAAACCCCCTCTTCTGCAGCAGCCAAATTAGGTGAAATTGCCGAGCGTAATTTCCAATTATAAATGGCAGAGGGATGGCTTCCATTAGCTTGTTCCAAACGTTGAATGTCATCATTTACCAATTCACCCTGCTCTAACTGGCATCCACTTGCAATAGGTTTCAACGCACGAGCGCGCATTTTTTGTTGCTGCAGGTATTTTAACAACGCTACCGTCACATAAGTCTTACCACAATCTGTATCGGTCCCGGTTATAAAATAGGTTTTGATCATACCTGCTCCTTAAGCCAATCCATGAATGCTACCCGATGCGACAAAAATGGCATATGCCCGGCATGTGGCAATAAAGTGTAATGAAAATGTGGATGCTCTTGTTGCAAGACTGTCAGTGTTTTATGTGAAACAATTCTATCTAAACGTCCAAATATATAAGAGACTGGCATGCTCAATTGCGCCAAATGAGACCGTAAATCCCAATTTTTCAGTATCGTCAGGCCTTCTAGAAGTCCGATTTGCATATCGTCGCAATTGCCAGCCGCATCTAATCCACTTACGTCCCACACCATCCCAGCAGGTAATTGTGCTTGTACAAATTGTTGGCGTGTGGTGTGTGGCGCTGTGGTAAATTGTTGGTAGAAAAGATCCAAAGTTTCTGGCGTCATGCCTACCCAATCCTCGCTACGAATGAAATAAGGCGTGGAAGCTATCTGCAGTAATTTCTTAATTCGATGCGGTGCTTCACTTGCCAATCGCGTGGCAAATAATCCACCTAAAGACCACCCTGCCAAGGTAAATTGTGACGGGAGAGCTGCTAATAATTGTGTCTTAAAATCCGACCATTCGAGCATCGGACTGTCCCCAAACCCAGGCAAATCCACCAAAAAAATTTGATAAGCGGTCGGTAAAGACAACAACTCTGGCAATATCGTATGCCAAATATAACGATCAAATCCCCAACCATGCAACAATACCAAAGGTGCACCACTGCCGTAGGTTTGAATGACCAACTGACTCATGCTCGCAGTACCTGAAATAAGCGATCAATGTCCTCCAGGCTATGCTGGTAGTTTAAAATAACCCGTAAACCCGTATCCTGTTTAGGCACTGTCGGCTGACGAATAGGGAAACAACGGATTTTCTGAGCTTGTAATGCTTGCGTATAAGACTGTGCCAAAAACGGACACCCTAATTGTAATTGCTGGATAGGAGACAGCGAATTTCGCCAGCGCAATCCACTCGTTTGTGCGGACTTGCGAAAATAATGGATCAAGGTGTGTAAATGAGCGCGTCTATCATCAGCCTGTCGTACAATATCCAAGACTTCCGATAAACCATAAGCGAACGCTGGACTGATTGCAGTAGAGTACACCGGCTGTCGTGTTGCTTGCAATAAAGCATCGATCCACAGCGCTTTGCCAGCCACGATCGCGCCAGATCCACTCAGTGCTTTACCAAATGGGATCACGCGCAACGGCACTTCATCTTGGGTTAGACCTGCTGCGACCACACCGCCTAAGCCTTGCGGTCCCATCACACCAAAACCATGTGCCTCATCAACGATCAAACAAGCATCTTTTTTGCTTTGCACCAAAGCTGCCATATCCGAGAGTGGCGCATGCAAACCACTCATACTAAACGTTGATTCTGTCAATACAGCAACTGGACCCGTGCATTCATCAAATTTTTGTTTTAAATTATCCAGATCATTGTGTAAAAAACGCGTGTAGCGCGCATTGGCAAGCCCTAATCCGTCATAGACAGAAGCATGAATGGCTTTATCCATGACCACATGCAGACCAAAGTGTACCAATAGACTGACGACACTGATATTGGCAACATAGCCTGAAGAAAATAACAAACAATCATCCACACCCAAGGCTTGCGCAAATGATTGTTCTAATAAACGATGCGGCGCATGGTACCCGCAGAGTACCATCGATCCACCACTGCCCGCAGGATATTGCTGAAAGCCAGTACGATACGCTTCACGTACACGCGTATCGTCGGCTAAAGAAAGGTAATCATTACAAGAAAAGTCCAAGCTTTTTTCTTGCGCATTGGATTCGACGCGCACACGATGCAAACCTTGTTGTTTTCGGTCTGCAAGATAATCTGTTAACTTTTGTGAAATTGACTCAGTCATTCCCATTCAATCGTTGCGGGCGGTTTGCCGGAAATATCATAGGTCACACGCGACACACCATGAACTTCATTAATGATGCGATTGGACACTTGTCCTAAAAAATCCCAAGGTAACTGCGACCAATGTGCCGTCATAAAATCAACGGTTTCCACCGCACGTAAAGCAATCACATATCCATATTGGCGACCATCTCCCATGACACCCACACTTTTAACTGGCAAAAAGACAGCAAAAGCTTGACTCACGCGATCATATAAATTGGCAGCACGCAATTCCTCAATAAAAATAGCATCTGCTTGACGGAGAATATCGGCGTACTCTTCTTTGATTTCACCCAAAATTCTGACGCCCAAACCGGGTCCAGGAAAAGGATGACGTTGAATCATCTCTGCAGGCAAGCCTAATTTTAAACCCAGTTGCCGCACTTCGTCTTTAAATAAGAAGCGCAACGGTTCTACTAATTTCAATTGCATATTGTCTGGCAAACCACCGACATTATGATGTGATTTGATCACTTCAGAGATGCCTTGGTGCTGTGACAAAGCTGATTCAATAACATCTGAATAAATAGTACCTTGGGCCAACCACGCTACGGAAGATATTTTTTTGGCTTCGCGTTCAAATATATCAATAAACAATTTGCCAATGATTTTACGTTTCGTTTCTGGGCAATCTTGCTGAGCCAAAGCTGCATAAAATTCAGCGGCAGCATTAACCCAAATAATATGAATTCCCAAATGATCCGCAAACATCGCTTTGACATGCTGCATTTCATTTTGACGCAGTAATCCTGTATCCACAAACACACAGACAAGTTGTTTGCCAATAGCACGATGTAAGAGTGCGGCAACCACTGAAGAATCGACGCCACCTGACAATCCTAATAGAACGCCTTCTGTACCTACTTGTTCTCGAACCGTATGAATCATTTCATCGATGATATAATCAGTCGTCCAATGCGTCTGAGCATGACAAATATCCACTGCAAAGCGGTGTAAAATGGCTTTGCCTTGCGGTGTATGAGTGACTTCTGGGTGAAATTGTAGACCATACCAATGTTTTTGTTCATCAGCCATACCAGCAATCGGTGTGTTAGCTGTGGTTGCAATAACAGTAAAATTGGGTGGCATTTGCGTGACTTTGTCACCATGACTCATCCAAACATCTAAACTTGGGTTATCGGGGTGCTCAAACGCCACATCTGCAAACAAATCTGACTTCTGCGGCAAAGACAATTCAGCATAGCCAAATTCGCGAGAGGAAGACGCTTGAACTTCTCCACCCAATTGAGCGGCCATCGTTTGCATTCCATAACAAATCCCTAGCAGGGGAAGCTGGCAGCTAAATACCCAATCCGGCGCACAAACAGTCTTGTCTAACATCACGCTGGCTGGGCCACCAGATAAAATAACACCACAGGGCTTCAATTGCTGCAACATGGCAACATCGACGTGATAAGGATGAATTTCACAATACACACCCATTTCCCGGAGCCTACGAGCAATCAACTGGGTATATTGTGAACCAAAATCTAAAATTAGAATGGGATTTTCTTTTATTAAGGTAATCTTAAAACCCTCCACCCTCATTAACTTGGTAATTCGGTGCTTGTTTGGTGACATGGACATCATGAACATGCGACTCTCGGATACCAGCATGCGTAACCTGGACAAATTGAGCGCTTTGATGCAAATTTTCTATCGTAGGGGCACCGAGATAACCCATACAGGAACGCAATCCGCCTAATATCTGATGAATGATGGCATGAATAGACCCTTTATAAGGTACTCGTCCTTCCACTCCTTCTGGAACCAATTTATCAGTTCCCAATTTCGAGTCTTGAAAATAACGGTCACTAGAACCTTGAGCTTGTGACATCGCGCCAATAGATCCCATACCGCGGTATCCCTTGTATGTACGCCCTTGAAACAATTCAATTTCGCCTGGAGACTCTTCCGTACCAGCAAAAATAGAACCTAACATAACGGTATCTGCTCCAGCTGCCAGTGCTTTGCATACATCGCCTGAAAACCGAATACCACCATCCGCAATAATGGGTACTGCACCTTGTACCGCTGCCGCTACATTGGCAATAGCCGAAAGCTGAGGCACCCCTACACCGGTTACCACACGTGTCGTACAAATAGATCCAGGTCCAATCCCAACTTTGACTGCATCAACACCGGCTTTCATCAAATCTTTTGCAGCCTGACCTGTCGCAATATTACCCCCAATCACTTGAATATTTGGGTGGTGTTTTTTTATCCATCTTACGCGTTCTAAAACCCCTTGCGAATGGCCATGCGCGGTGTCAACAACGAGTACGTCTACACAAGCTTCAATCAAAGCGCTGATCCGCTCATCGGTCCCCTCACCCACGCCTACCGCAGCACCAACCCTTAATTGACCAGATTGATCTTTACATGCATAAGGATTTTCTTGGGCTTTTTGGATATCTTTTACAGTAATCAAACCACGCAGATAAAAATCATCATTCACAACTAATAGTTTTTCAAGCCGGTGTTTATGAAGCAAACGGAAAATTTCATCACGACTTTCACCTTCACGCACAGTCACCAATCGTTCCCGGGGTGTCATCACAGCGGCTACAGCTTGGCCCAAGTTCGATTCGAACCGAATATCTCGGCTGGTAACGATACCAATCAAACTTTCCCCTTCCACCACCGGTACGCCAGAAATATTATGCTTAGACATAATTTCTAATAATTGCGCAACCGTAATATCCGGGCTCACAGAAATAGGATCTTTCACCATACCGCTTTCAAACTTTTTAACTCGCCGCACCGCTTCCGCTTGCGCAGCGATACTCATATTCTTATGAATGATACCTATGCCACCCTCTTGAGCCATCGCAATAGCCAAACGAGCCTCAGTCACAGTATCCATTGCCGCAGAAATCAAAGGCATATTCAAACGAATATCTCGAGTGAGCGCAGTTTGCAAAGAAGCATCACGTGGCAATATAGTAGAATGAGCTGGTAACAATAACACATCATCAAAAGTCAAAGCTTGTTGCAAAATGTGCAATGACATATTCGAATCCAATGAGAAAAAATGATGGGTTATTCTATACCAAAACCAAAAAAATATCCAGAAACATGCACCAATTTGAAATCTGCGCCGCGCCCGTCAAGGAGCAGATCTGGTACATCAGAAACAAAACTGCCTCTCTCTGACGGTCGTAGCTCGGAAAACTCTACTCAAATTTGACCGTCATATATGTTTAATTTACACCCTCTTGAATTGCTCACCCTATAACGTGTAGACTACCTCTTAATTTGAATTTTTATCAGAATAATGAAGGAGTTTGTTTTGGCTAACATTATTGTAATCACCTCTGGCAAGGGGGGCGTTGGCAAAACGACGTCTTCTGCTGCATTGTCAACTGGCTTGGCCATGCGCGGTCATAAAACGGTCGTCATTGATTTTGATATTGGACTACGTAATCTGGATCTCATCATGGGATGCGAACGACGCGTCGTTTATGATTTTATCAATATAATCAACGGTGAAGCAACGATTCGCCAAACACTGATTAAAGATAAACGGATCCCTGATTTATACATCCTCCCAGCATCACAAACACGTGACAAAGACGCCCTCACTTTAGAAGGGGTAGAAAAGGTTCTGACAGAGCTTGCGAAAGAATTTGAATACATCATTTGCGACTCTCCTGCTGGTATTGAGTCTGGCGCATTGATGGCGATGCATTTTGCTGATCACGCTATCATTGTCACGAACCCTGAAGTATCGTCCGTACGTGACTCTGACCGTATCCTTGGCATTTTGGCAAGCAAAACAAAACGTGCGATGGAAGGTAAAGACCCCATTAAAGAACATTTACTCTTAACGCGATACAATCCAGAACGCGTTGAGCGCGGTGATATGTTGTCCGTACAAGACGTGCAAGATATCCTTGCCATCCCATTAATTGGTATCATTCCAGAATCAAAAGCTGTACTTAAAGCATCTAACACGGGTACACCGGTTATTCTAGATGAAGAAAGTGATGCAGGCGCTGCATATCAAGATGCTATTGCGCGGTTCCTGGGCGAAAATCGGCCCATGCGATTCATCAACATAGAACGCAGAAATATATTTAAACGTCTATTTGGCAAACAAAGGGAGGATGCAAAAGCATGAGCCTTTTCAAATACCTACGTAAACGCAAACCTTCCACTGCGTCCGTTGCCAAAGAGCGTTTGCAAATCATTATTTCGCATGAACGCTCAAAACACAACACACCAGACTGTTTGCCTAAACTGACTGATTTACCCAAAATGCAAGAAGAAATTTTGAATGTCATTGCCAAATATATCCCGATTGACCGAGAGAAAGTGAGTGTCAATTTGGAACGCTTGGGCGATAGCGCTATTTTAGAATTGAATTTTGCCATGACAGAGAAAGCGACTGAAGTGGTTGAGTAACAGACTCTGATTCGTAGCCCTGATGCAGCACAACCTAATCAAGGCTACGAATTAACCCGCCACATAAATGGGCACGTCGCTACAACCCACCTCTACTAAAAACCATTTTAAGCCAATACCATCTGTTTGCTTTCCTGTCTTAAACTCAAAACAGCATAAAAAAAGTACAGGGCAATAATTAATACGAGATATAAACCCATCCAAGGTAACTGACCAAAGTTTAAGCTAATAATAAATAAGCTGACACCAGGACTAGAAGCAACTAACAACAT
>CAISKC010000478.1 GCA_903885895.1 uncultured Legionella sp. | reverse complement strand
TAGTAATAATCAAGGTAGAGCGCATACTACCCAAAAACGCTAAAATCATTAACGCCGTCAAACAAGCTGCAATCACGCCTTCAGTCACCACGCCTTTAATTGCTGCCGTCACAAATATGGCCTGATTGCCAGAAACAGACAAATCTAGCTCTTTGGTCAAATTAGCTTTGATCAAAGGGATCAGTCCAATCACTCGATTAATAATATTTAAAGTAGATGCACTGCCGGTTTTCTCTACGCCCAACATCACAGCACGCATGCCATTGTGATTCACAATATTGGTTTGTGGGGGGAACCCATCGCGTACATGCCCCACATCACGCGTATAAATGATTTTATTGTGCGCAGCCAATACAGGCATATAATTCAAATCTTTGACTTTAAGCGGACTATTATTAAATTTAATGATGTATTCAGTAAGGCCAATTTTTTCGGTCCCACCGGGAATAATCAAACTTTGATTATTCATTGCCTGATTCACATTTTGTGCCGACAACCCAAATTCTTGCAGCCTTTTATTATTCACATCCACCATAATGACCCGCGATTTTCCTCCATACCCAGGAGGTACTGACGCACCCTGCACAGTCGCCAATTGAGGGCGAACAAAATTATTGGCCAAATCATTCAGTTTTTGTTCCGGCAACGTATCGCTAGATAGTAATAGATTCACGACAGGCACCGTAGCAGCGTTATAACTTAAAACAAAAGGTGGCGTAATCCCAGGTGGAAGGTATTTCAGCATGGTTTGCGCAATCGCAGTGACTTGAGCAAGAGCGATCCCGATGTCGACCCCCTTCTGAAAATATAATCTGGTCACCGAAACCCCAAGCAAAGATTGAGATTCCATATGCTCAATATCATTCACAGTGGTCGTCGCGGATAATTCAAAAATAGTGGTAATGCGGTTAGCCATATCATCTGGTGGCATGCCAGAATATTGCCAAACAACTGAAACAACGGGGATATCAATAGACGGAAAAATGTCCGTAGAAGTACGTAGGATTGATAACACACCCATAAGCAATAATAAAATAGCCAACACAACAAATGTATACGGTCTAGACAATGCAAGTCTGACAAGCCACATAGCAATCCATGTCTACTGGTATCAAATCATTATGATGAAAATTTATTTTAAACACAATGGGAAGTGTGATGACTTATAGGATGATAAGGGATTAAAATTACCGACTATATGTGATAGAGAAGAACGAACTATGAAAAAACAAAAAAAAGACGAATTCACTTGTTTTGTTTGCCAACAATCCTTTTTAAAACAAGAGGTAATTTCTGGTGAATTAGTCCAGAAAGAACTTGCTCACGAGATTAAAAAAATTGCTCCCGATTGGAACGCCACCCATTTTATATGTCACTCCGATCTGGCGGTCATGCGCTCGCATTATATCCATTCATTGCTCAATACTGAAAAAAATGAACTAACCTCCCTGGAACGCTCGGTTTTGAAAAGCATACAAGAGCATGAGCTTTTATCAACCGATATTGAAGAAGAGTTTGATAAAAACTGGACATTTGTTGACAAACTAACCGATAAAATTGCAAAGTTTGGTGGGAGTTGGGGATTTTTGATTTGTTTTGGTGTTTTTCTAACAGCATGGATGATAACCAATTCGCTCATCCTCTTTTTAAGACCGCTCGATCCTTACCCTTTCATTTTTCTTAATTTGATTTTATCCTGCCTTACAGCAATGCAAGCTCCCGTTATCATGATGAGTCAAAATCGCCATGCTGAGAAGGATCGATTTCGATCGCAACATGATTATAAAGTCAATTTGAAAGCTGATCTAGAAATTCGCAGTTTACATGAAAAATAAACTATTTGCTCTCGCATCAATGGGAAAAAATGGTGAAAATACAAGAAATGCAACTTGCAATGCTAGCCGAGCTAAATAGCGTGAAAAAAGCCCGAGTGCCAACTAAGCGCTTAAAAAAGACTGTGTGAAATTAAATTTTTGAGCACAGTCCTTAGGGCGTGTCATCAATTAGTATTTTCGGCTGCAAACCGAGCTAATTTGCTCAAACTAGTTGATGACACGCCCTAATGAAGAGGTTTCTATAAGTGAATAAAACATTACAGATTATCTATAC
>CAISKC010000477.1 GCA_903885895.1 uncultured Legionella sp. | reverse complement strand
GGACAAGCGCAAACCAGTATTTCAGGTGGTCAGCGGCAACGTATTTTGTTAGCGCGCGCATTGTATAAACAACCGAGGTTTTTATTTTTAGATGAGGCAACCAGTCATTTGGATCTGCATTTGGAGCAAGCCATTAACCAAGCTTTGCGAGCCTGTCAGATGACTCAAATTATGGTAGCACATCGACCAGACACCATTGCGATGGCTGATCGTGTGATTGAACTGGTATCATCGACCGTTTGAAGAGGTGGATCTAGAAATGCTTGTGAGCTCTTCATCGTCATCGGAGCTTGAAATATAGCTGTCGAGATCTGGTGCAGAATTGAGTCGCGTGATTTTGCTCAGATCTTCATAAGAGGATTCAGACGAGGTTGTATCCGTATCCTGAAAGAGTCCAAGTTTGCGCTTACCGATATTAGCAGAAGCCGTACTTTGAATTCTTTGTATTCTTGCTTGGAGTGTAGCACGATTATGTGCGAGCATTGCCTGTGCATCGCTGTGTGAGAGCGTTATTTCTTCAAGCGATCTCATCGTTGATAGTGCATGTGAGCTTATATGATCATTCATCTCAACATGTCTAGTGCTGTGATGGTGTTGTTGGGGCGCTGTATAAATAATACTATCTTTTTGCGCAAGTAAATCAGCAGCAGCGACCGATGCTTTTAAATTAGTATGGTGAACTGGGCAGTGACTCTCTATATCGGCTAAAAAATCATGTAATGTTTGCGCATTCATCGCAAATTTATCGGTGATAATGAATTGTTTGCGCATATTGTATTCGCCAATTCGAATTTTAAAATCAGGATGAATCAATGTGGGATGCAGATCGAGCGCTATCAATGGCCACAATAAACTGGTTATATCTGGCTCATAGTCACGGCTATCATGATCAATAGCTAGAATTCTTTGGGGATTTTCATTAGATAGATAAATTTTACCGGCAGCGATACATCCTGAGGATTTGGTCATTTCTATGTTTTGTGGGATGCTTTTACTCGGTCTGCCTGCTTCACCTAAGACTAGTCGGTGATCCGTTGTGACAACATAGCGAAGTATGTTAACAAAGTCTTCATCATGATAGGTGACATCATCAAGATCGTTGATAGTGTAAAGGCTAATATTGCGATCTTTTGAGCGTTTTAAATCTTCGTGCCGATCTATGGGTGTTAATTGTTGTATGGAACCTTGGAGCAATTGGATAATTTGATCTTTAAATTCACTTGTTAGCATCTTTGTGCATCCTATGGATAAAAACGGATCATTATAATGATCATATTATGATCATGCCAGCCATTTTTTAATTATTTGCGACATAGGTTAAAATCTGGATATGATAGGAAATGAGTCAACTTAATAATAATCGTAGCTGCTCAGCGTGAAGTATATTAAAATTCACCCAAGAGTATACCAAATAAAAAATGGGTTTGGACTGTTATGCAAATTAAACAAATCAAAGGGCGTGAAATTTTAGATTCGCGTGGCTCCCCTACTGTTGAGGCAGATATTATTTTTACAGACGGAGGGTTCGGGCGAGCGAGCGTTCCTTCGGGTGCTTCTACCGGCACTTTTGAAGCCTGTGAATTACGTGATGGGGCACAACGCTATGGTGGTCGAGGTGTTCTGAATGCCGTGACACATATTAATACTACTATTCATCAAGCATTGCATGGACAAACATTTTTAGATCAAGCGGCCTTTGATCATGCGCTTTGTCATTTAGATGGCACCGAAAATAAAGCACATTTGGGCGCGAATGCTATTTTGGCGGTGTCGTTGGCTTTTGCGCGGGCGCGTGCCCATGTTTTGGGCTTGCCCTTGTTTCAAGCATTGCAGCGTGAAGGGGATACCATGCAGTTGCCGGTACCCATGATGAACGTTTTAAATGGCGGAGCGCATGCAGATAATAATGTGGATATTCAAGAATTTATGATTATGCCCATTGGCGCAGAAAATTTTTCTCATGCTTTGCAAATGGGCGCGGAAGTTTTTTATGCTTTGCGAGCCGTTTTGAAAAAGCAGGGTTTGAATACGGCAGTGGGGGATGAAGGTGGATTTGCTCCAAATTTAAAATCAAATCGACAAGCATTGGATATGTTAAGCGAAGCTGTTTCGTTGGCAGGCTATGGTTTGGGTACCGATCTCGTTTTTTCATTGGATATTGCTGCGTCAGAATTGTATCAATCAGGCTTGTATCATTTAAGTTCAGAGAAAAAAGCATGGCATGCCGAGGAATTGATTCAGTATTACCAGCATTTGGTGAACGATTATCCTATTGTGAGCATTGAAGACGGATTAGATGAGGCTGATTGGGCCGGTTGGCAGCAGTTGACGGCGCAATTAGGTCAACAAATTCAATTAGTAGGTGATGATTTATTTGTGACGAATCCAAAAATATTACAGCGTGGCATTGAAAATCATACGGCCAATGCTATTTTGATTAAACTCAATCAAATCGGTACTTTAACAGAGACCCGTCAAACTATGGACTTGGCAGTGCAGCATGGCTATCGCTGTGTGATGTCGCATCGTTCTGGTGAAACAGAAGATACTTTTATTGCTGATTTGGCCGTCGCAACAGGATGTGGCCAGATCAAAACCGGCTCTTTATGTCGTTCTGATCGTGTGGCAAAATATAATCAATTATTGAGGATCTCAGAGTACGTAGATCTTCCCTATGCTAAATTTGTGCGAGCGCGATGAGGGTAGTATGAAATTAATTCTTGCAGTGTTAATGGTCGCATTACTGGCATTACAGTACAAATTGTGGCTAGGTGATGGCGGTGTTGTACAAGCGCATCGTTTAAGTGAGCGATGCAGAGTATTGGAACAAGAGAATGCTAAATTACAAATTAGAAATAACTCATTGGAAGCGGATGTGATGGGCTTAAAATCCAGTGGTCAGGCACTTGAAGAACAAGCCCGCCTTGAATTGGGTATGATCAAAAAAGGTGAAGATTATTATCAATTTGTGAATTAATGCTGTGTTCAATTGTTTAAAGTTCCTGCTTTCATGGAGGAGAGCAGGTGCCCAAAGGGCAGACGAGGGTTTATTAAAAGTGTTAGGTAAACATAGCCAGCATGCCACTCAGCAGTTATTGACTCTGACATTCAATGACATGGTGATTACGGTTACAAAAAAGCCCATAAAAAATATTAATTTGCGGATTGATAGGCACGGCATGGTCAAAGTGAGTGCGCCAATCCGTTGCTCTTTGCGGCGTATCAACGCATTCCTTACTGAAAAAGAGGCATGGATCACCGCACATGTTACTAAAATAAAAGCGCAACCAAAACAAATGCCGGTGTTGATGCAAACAGGGGCGTCAAGTTTTTATTTAGGGAAACCGTACCTATTCCAGGTTCATACTAGCCACCAACGGCCTTATATTCAGTTGGAAGAAAATCATATTGCTTGTTTTATGCCACCCAATGCGAGTGAAGATGAGAAACGAGTGTTGCTGCAACATTGGTATCGCAGTCAAATGCAATCTTTATTGCCAGCGCTGATTACTAAATGGCAGCCCATTATTGGTGTGCAAGTTAATGAGTGGGGCGTGAGAGCGATGACCTCACGGTGGGGTTCGTGCAATACGCTGAAAAAACGTATTTGGTTGAATTTAAATTTAATGCAAAAGCCCTTAGCATGTTTAGAATATGTGCTCGTACATGAGATGGTGCATTTATTGGAAGCTAGCCATAATAAGCGCTTTTATGCATTGATGAGCCAGTTTATGCCGGAATGGATGGCTTGTAAGCGTTTATTAAATGGAATGGAACCATGCTC
>CAISKC010000476.1 GCA_903885895.1 uncultured Legionella sp. | reverse complement strand
AGTACCACCAGCACCACCTGCTGAAACCCCACCACTAGATGATGTACCATTTGCAGAAAGTGATCCTCCATTAGCAGTTAAAAGAGCACCAAATGAAGTTTGACCACCGTTTCCACCAGAAGTTGATGATGTTCCAGCTGTGCCAGCAGCGCCAATAGTAACCGTTTGAGATGCACCAATAGTTGCAGCTGTAAATATTGCTTCATTATAACCACCAGCGCCCGCGCCACCTGATGCTGCGCCTTGAGCAGTCGTTGATGCAGCGCCTCCGCTACCACCACCGCCACCACATTCTTTTACATGAGCATAAACCATTCCAGTTGTAGGTGTATAAGTACCAGAAGAAGTAAATATTTGAACTACAACTTTATTAAATGGTACAACAGTAGACGCATGTAATAAATTTAATTGCGTACCAGTTGATGTTACAGATGTTGCTCCAACAGTAAATGGAGACGCCAACGTATTATTTATCGCATTATTTGTCGTCATGTTAAATTCCTTTTAAACGTAAGTAATATTACCTTGTGATCCTGTTGTAACTGTCCATTCAGTATTTGCAGCTGTACATACTAAATATATTGAATCATGCGCATTGGTCGAAGATAGACTACCAGTAGTCGTCGTCGTTGTTATATTACCAAAATAGATATATTGACTCGTTCCATATGTAATAGTCCAACCACCTGCGCCACGTCCTACAATTTCTAATTCATCACCAATAGCTGAAGTTGTTGGCAATGTTAATGTAACTACTGAAGCATTATCAGCAATATAACCATTATTAGATACCATTGCTTGTGATGTTCCAGTAACATGATTCCAACTAAAACCACCAGAACCTGATGCAGAAATTGTAATTGATCCATATGAATTGCTAATACTTATGTTTGTTCCAGCAGTTATTGTAGAAAGAACTGGAGGATTACCTGTTGAACCAATAGGTATCTGACCATTAGTCGCTTGGCCAGTTGAAGGCGTCCATACAGCAGTTGTTGTAGAACCCGCTGTCGTACAAACATAAAGTACTTTATCCGTACTATCCCATAGCAATGTATTTAAAGTTCCTGCAACATGTCCATTAGGATTACCGTTGTAAGTCAAGATAACATTTGATTGAAACAAATTATAAACTTGTTGCAAAGTTTCTTGAACAGACAAACCAGGATTACTTGGAGATACATAACTTTGTACGGCACATATAATATCTGTCATTGACGCATTAGTTACTGTAGGTAACTGTGTAAACATTTCATTAGCCATAATAAATTCCTTTTAAGCAACAGTTATATTTCCAACTGCTGAAGTAACGGCAAATGTTGTATTAGCTGTTACACAAACAATAGAAACAGAGTCCCATTGATTCGTTGAGGTGAAAGTACCAGCGGTTGAGCTAGCTGTATTTCCTAAATGGCATACTTGTCCAGTTGCCATTTGTAAAATCCATCCACCCGCACCCTTACCTTGAACTGCAAATACCGATCCTTCGGCTGCAGTTGTTGGAAGCGTAACCGTTGTTTGGCTCGCATTTGATATAATATAACCATTATTTACGGCTGCAGTTTGGGTTGTTCCTGAAACATCATTCCAAACTAACGATCCCACCCCAGTAGCTGAAATTGTAATTGAACCTGTTGCACTATTAATAGAAATACCAGTACCTGCAGTTAAACTAGCTGCTGATGGATCACTTGATGTAGTACCAATAGCTAATTGACCTGCGCCTAACAAAAGACCTGTTTGAGCTGATGAGCCTTGCGATAATAAAATGCTATGCGCTGCAACATTTGGAGAAGCATTATTTATTACATTTCCTGTAGTCATGATTTAATTCCTTTTAAGCAATAGTTAAATTTCCAACAGCACTTACTATAGTCCATATAGTATTTGCTGTTAAGCATCGTAATCGAACACAATCCCATTGATTGCTTGATGAAAGCGTACCCGTTGCACCTAATGTTGAAGTGAGATTTCCTAAATGAATTTGTTGTCCAGTTGCTTGTACTATTGTCCAACCACCAGAACCTTTTCCATTTATTTCAACCCAATCACCAATAGCTGAAGTTGTTGGCAAAGTAAATGTAACAAGTGATGCGCCATCATCAGATGTATATCCAGTATTAGTTGCCATTGTGACAGATGAACCAGTTTCATCAACCCAAGGATTAGCACCGTTATATGAAATTGTTATTGTATTATGGCCGTTTGTAATTGATACACCCGTTCCAGCACTTAAATTTGCAGCCAGGGGCGCACCAATACTTGATCCAATAATGACTTGACCATCTGAAACTGCTAATGGAGTTATAACACCTGTCGCATTGGTAGTTAATACAGAATTATGTGTTGCTAAAGTAGACAAAACAAATTGTGCACTGAAATTAGCATAGGTCATTGCAGCATCGTTACCAGCACCATAAGGTGATTGACCAAAATACATCAAATCGGTTGAAGCATTCGATGTTATCGGATTTGCTATATATACTTGATTTATATTCATTGACATATCAATCGTCCTTGATACTTATAACAATAAAAGATTCGTTCCATCCAAAAGCAAAAATGGCGTGTTATTTAATAATTCAAAATTCCCAGCTATAGGTGGAAATGTCGATTCATATAAAGAACTTTTACAAGTGAAAACACTTTCT
>CAISKC010000475.1 GCA_903885895.1 uncultured Legionella sp. | reverse complement strand
GATTCCAATCCAAACCGGGCAGCGATTCCAATCCAAACCGGGCAGCGATTCCAATCCAAACCGAGCAGTGATTCCAATCTAAACCGGGCATTTATCAAGAGAATTTTATAACGATCTAGAGTGGCCTTTTTGAAGGCATCTTCGATCAATACATTAAAATTTTATCTATAATGTAATCCTTCCAAACATTAAGAAAGGATTGCAATAAATGTCGAGGAATCATTTACCAATGAAAAAAATTAGAGAAATCATGCGATTAAGGTGGGAATGTGAGTGCAGTTACCGAGCAATTGCCCAAAGCATTGGCGTCAGTGACAGTACAATTAGCGACTGCATGCAACGAATTAAATTGGCTGGCTTAAGTTGGCCATTACCAGATGATATTACAGATGAGCAATTAGAAGCAAAGCTGTATCCCCCAAACATAAAAATTGATGAAGTAAAGAAGGGAGAGATTGATTGGGCATTTATCCATAAAGAATTGAAGCGTAAAAATGTAACGGTGCGTTTATTATGGCTCGAATACAAAGAAAAATATCCGGAAGGTCTTCGTTACAGTCGCTTTTGTGGCTTATATCGTGACTGGAAAAAAATAAAAGATGTGTGGATGCATCAAACTCATAAAGCTGGCGAAAAACTCTTTGTTGATTACGCGGGTCATACGATGCCCATCATTGATCAAGCAACAGGTGAAGTTAAAGAAGCTCAGATTTTTGTAGCAGCGTTAGGTGCATCAAGTTTTATCTTTACTGAGGCAACGTGGACGCAAAGCTTGCCAGATTGGATTCAATCGCACATTCATGCCTTTGAGTTTTTTGAAGGATGCCCTGAGATTGTTGTTCCTGACAATCTCAAGAGCGGCGTCACGAAAACCCATCGTTATGAACCAGAAATTAACTCAAGTTATCACGATATGGCCGTTCATTATGGCGTGGCGGTCGTCCCAGCACGTGTAAATTCACCTAAAGATAAATCAAAAGTAGAAAATGGAGTGCAACAGGTTGAACGACAAATTTTGGCACCCCTGCGCAATCAAAAATTCTTTAGTTTAATGGAACTCAATCACGCCATACGACCTTTGCTTGATGAGCTTAATCAACGTCCTTTTCAAAAACTACCTGGATCACGTTTGAGTCAATTTCTTGACATCGACAAACCAGCCCTGAAGCTTCTTCCAGCCACGCGATACGCTTATGCTGCCTGGAAGAAGGTTAAGGCAGGATTCAATTATCACATCGAGGTCGAAAAACACCACTACAGCGTTCCGTTTACGTTGGTGAAAAAAGAACTCCACGTTCGTTATAATAATAGAACGGTTGAAATTTTTCATCACAATAATCGAATTGCTTCGCATATCCGTAGCCATGTTCCCAGTGGTTACACAACAAACAAATTGCATATGCCTGCCAATCATCAGCATCAAAGCGAATGGACACCTGAACGTATTGTGTCGTGGGCAGGCAAGATTGGGAATGAAACGGCTTGTTTTGTGAAAGGCCTAATGTCCTCACGACAACATCCGGAGCAAGGATTTAAAGTCTGCATGGGTATTTTGCGATTTGAGAAAAGCTATGGAAAAGAAAGATTAGAAGCCGCGTGTAAACGCGCATGCGCCCTTGGTGTATACAGCTACAAAAGCATTGAATCCATTCTCAAAAATAACTTAGAAAACAAGCCTCTTCCAGGAGAGTCTTTGGACTCTACACCCAAAAAAACACAAAACGCTCACGAATATGTTCGTGGACAAAATTACTATCAATAGCACAAGGAGAATGACTCATGCTTACCAATCCTACGTATACTAAACTTCAAGAATTACGTTTACATACCATGGCGCACATGTTTAAGGAACAACTTGAACACCCTGAAATAACACACCTCAGCTTTGAAGAACGTCTGAGCTTACTTGTAGATGGCGAGGTGACTGCACGGAGTAATAGGCGTCTCCAAACACGCCTTCGTAGCGCTAAACTTCAGCAAAACGTCTGCTTAGAAGATATTGATTATTATGCTACACGTGATTTAAATAAAGCATTGTTGGCAACACTTTCCATGTGCCAATGGGTAGCTTCTCATCAAAACATTCTCATTGTTGGTGCAACAGGTACCGGTAAAACATATCTCGCCTGTGCTCTTGCACACAAGGCATGCATGTTTGGTCATACCGTTCAGTATCATCGCGTGGGACGTCTTTTGTCTGAGTTACAGCTCATGAAGGGTGATGGTCAATATGGGAAACGTCTTCAGGAGCTTTCAAAAATGGATGTTCTTATTCTTGACGACTTTGGCTTATCTCCGTTGAGTGAAGCACAACAATGGGATCTACTCGAAATCCTTGATGATAGGCACAATAAATGCTCAACTGTCGTCACCAGCCAGATTCCTGTTAAGCTTTGGCACGATACACTCAACGATAAGACGCTTGCCGATGCTATTCTTGATCGATTGATCCATAATGCACATCGACTGGAAATGAAGGGTGAATCAATGCGTAAAAAACAAAGTACACTTGCCACCGAAAATGAACAAACACAAAACAATAAATAAATGTGATTGTTCATAAAAAAAAAGAGAGATTTATCTGCTTTGTAAATGAAATTGTAAAACACATTTACAACATCTGCAGAGCAGGTTTATGATGAAAAAAATAAGAAAGAAGAGGTGCTATCAAATTTATTTAGAGCAACGTTGATTCTCTTCGATTTATGCCCGAATAAAATTGGAATCAGTGCTCGGATATTATTGGAATCGGTGCCCGAATAAAATTGGAATCAGTGCTCGGATATTATTGGAATCGGTGCCCGAATAAAATTGGAATTGATGATCGAATTGATTGGAATACGCACTCTCACAAGGAAAGAAGGTGATAAAAAAGAAGTCATAGGAATCAACGGTAGCTTAATCTTCAGAAGCAATGGAACTTGCATTTTCATCGGAGTAGTCATTCTGATTGGAGCAATCATTGTCTTCGGCTATCCTAACGAAAGGCTCAATAAGATTTGGATATATCTCCTCGAACCAATAAGCCATACGCGTAATTTCTGGAATATAGTTAGCAGGATCCTGATCTTCAGTCTGAATTAATACAGATAAATAATCTATGTATTTTTCTTTAATAATTTCGAGATCACTATCTGTTCTGACACCACGTTCCACCAATGCATGCGCTGTTTTTTCTGTATCTTTTGTTGGATTAAAATGCATAAAAAATTTACTTAAGGTTACGTGTGAAAAAATATCATCTGAGTTACTGAGCGCGGGATAATAACCTTTAAACTTTAGCTGCAGCTCAGCTGATTCAACCTCATCTAATCCAACAGTAGTATTTGATCGTGCACGCTTAAATCCTTCTTGGCGTGTTTCGTCATGCATAGGTAACACAACAATAGATGATCCATCGCGTTTAAGTCTTGGCGTTTGCTCTTCTGCTAGGTTGTCCATACTTGTCGCTTGATTAAGCGGAAAAAGCGCCCAAACGGCTACCCATATTATATTTTTCTTCATTTCGAACATCCTTATGTACATAGAATCACAAAAATAATTTATTTATTTTTAAGTAAAATTGTTTTGATGTGCAAACCTACATAGGTAATTTCAACCTGTCAATGAAAAATGAAGTTTTTTGCTAATATGGTTAGCAACTACCATCAGCTGTCCGTCATTAGTACAAAAGAAAGTGGAACGAATAGCATCAATGTGTCTAAGTGATTATGCTGCCAAATAGGCTTTTATCGGTGCATAGCTTCGTCTGTGATGCTCTGTCACGCCAAACCGTGCCAGTGCCTCCTGGTGCTGCTTTGTGCCATACCCAGCATTTTGATTCCAACCATATGCTGGAAATTCATCATGCAGCTGATTCATCAAGCGATCGCGCGTAACCTTTGCAATGATTGAAGCTGTTGCGATTGAAAGCGATTTTTGATCGCCTTGTTTAATAAGTGTTCTTGGAAATGGTAATTTTGGATCGCGTATTCCATCAATGAGTAGGTGCGTAGGAGCACGCTTTAATCCCGCAACGGCGCGCTTAAAAGCGAGAGGTAATGCGTTGCGTAAAAGTAGGGTGTCAAGTTCCTCTACGGTGATAATCCCAGCGCTCCAGTCGATCGATCTGTCCTCGACAATGCACGCGTAGAGTGATTCACGTTTGGTTCTGCTTAGCTTTTTGGAGTCATTAATTTCATGAATATAAGGTGGCAAAATGTCTGGCAAAATGACGGCTGCTGCAACAAGCGCGCCAGCCCAAGGACCGCATCCTGCTTCGTCGAGACCGGCGATAAGCCCCTGTTGCTGGGCCTCAAAGAAAAGATCAGGCTTTGTCTTCATCCAATTTGCTCTGTGGTACCAAACCAGATTTGCGTTGTTTTATTGGCGAGAGAAAATCATTGTTCGGTGTGTCCACAGAGCTGTTAAACAATGTAGTTTCTGCAGTATATTCTGACCCACGTTTACCAAAAAGCAGATTTTTGAAATACAGGCGAATGCTGAGCGTGTTGGTTGTGTCGGCGACACTTTTTAAATAGCGCGCAAATAGCAACCAAAGCGGACTTATCGCAAGCGAGAGCACCGTTAGACTGATAATCAGATTATCACCGAATGTATTTATTACATTTGCTTCATAGGCAATCGTCGACAGCAAAAAGGCGAACTCACCAAGTTGCGCAATAAGTGCACTGACCATAAACGCTTGTGACCATGGCAATTTCAAACAATGTAAAATAATAACGTTCAGTAGCGTTTTTCCAACTGTCACAATAAGAAGAAGCCCGAGAACGATATTGATGTGTGTCCACATAAATTTGATATCAAGCAATACGCCAATTGACAAGAAAAAGAACATGATCAAAATGCTTTGAATTGGCTTTGTTGTTTCAATCAGGACGAGACGTTCGTGCGTGTTGCCCAGAATAAGTCCGGCAAGGAACGCGCCGTATGGCGCAGATAAGCCAGCTTGTCCAGCGATAGCGGCTGCAATAAAACAAAAGGCAAGACTTGCAAGTGCTGTTAATTCTTTCTCACCCGCAACGATTTTTGCAAGCGGGATGCGTACGCGCTGGCGGCGACTTAAATAGGTTATAATTCCAATCATCAGACCAACAGAAACAAGTAGTTTTACGAAAATATCAATGCTGAACCACGAGTGGTTAAAGTTGCGAATGATGAGAATCATCGGTGCGATGGCTAAATCTTGTGCGATCAAAATGCCGATGATCAATTGACCAATATCTGTTTTCATCTCGCCCATGCTTTCCATCATTTTTACAACAACGGCGGTTGATGAGAGGGTGGCGATAAAGCCGATAAGCATCGAAAGGGCAGGCGTCCAACCGTAATAAAGTGAGAGCAGGACGGCAATGAGACTGCTAATTATAATTTGTGCGAGTGTGCAAAAAGTCGCGGTTTTCCAAACCTTTTTGAAGGAGCGAAGGTTTAGCTCCATCCCGACAACAAACAACAAAAGCAACACGCCAAGTTCGGCTAGAATTTCAACGGAACCACGGTTGGAAATAAGTTCGAATACGGAAGGTCCGAGTAGAACGCCTGTTAAAATGTAGCCAAGTATGGGTGGTTGTTTTAGACGCGCCAATACGAGCCCGCCCGCAAGTGCGGCAGCGACAACGATGGCAATTTGAGTAAGACCTATAGAATCATGCATAACGATTTAAGAGTATCATAGTCACCTTCGTTTTCCCAACAAATAAGAGACAGAATGCAGATAGATTTGTAAGAATAAATTGAAATAATCCGGAAATTCGTTTAAAAACGTTTTATACAACCGGGGCTTTTTGTAGTGCATAGCGCCCAGGTGCTTTTTCAAGCACATCACTTTGGTCAATGCATGGGCTTTTCCGCATCTTACCAAGATGTGGTTTTACCCATTGATGCCAGTGTGTCCACCATGATCCATTCTGAAACCTCGCATCCGAGAACCAATCAAGTGCTGTTTTGGCTTTGCTTTTGTTTGTATGGTATCCATACTTTTTTTGATGTGGTGGATTGATGATTCCCGCGACATGGCCTGCTCCTCCTAAGCAAAAGGTCACGTCTTTATAAATGTCAAACGCGGAAAAGCAGGATTCCCACGGAACAATGTGATCCTTTTTTGTGCCAAGAACATAAACGGGATAAGTAACAGTATCAAAGTCGACAGCGAGCCCGGATAGTGTTTTTGGGTTTCCAAGCAGACTATTCTTAAGGAATATATCACGCAAAAAATCAAGATGCATTTGCCCTGGTAGATGCATAACGTCTGCATTCCAAAACAGAAAATCAAGCGGTTTTTGTTTTTTGCCAAGATAGATTTGATCAATAATTGCATGGATGATGAGATCATTTGTACGAAGAAGCGCAAATGTTTGCATCATGCGATCGCCTTTAAAGACGCCCTCTTTTGCAATAATGTTTTCAATATAGTGAATTTGTTCTTCACTTATGAAAAGCCGCAAGTTGTCGAGTTTTTCAAAATTAAAGGGCGTCGAAAGAAAGGTTAAACTTGCAATTGTATGGGTCCCCAAGGAGGCGAGCCAGCCTGCGTATACATGTAGGGCGATTCCTCCGACACAGAATCCTACCAGGTTAATCTGCTCTACTTTCGAATGCTGAATTGCCTTTTCGACAGCGTAGTGAATTCCCTTTGTTACGTAGTGCGCGAAACTTTGTCCAGAAAAGGTGCTATCAGGGTTGACCCATGAAATGCAATAGACAGCGATGTTTTGTTTTGTAAGCCACTTTATGTATGAATTATGTTCACTTAAATCAAAAATATAATATTTATTTATCCATGGCGGAACGATGAACACTGGCTTTTCTTTGATTTTTTCATTTTCACCTGGATAATAAAGCAGCTGTAGCACATCATTTTCAAATACAACGTAGCCGGTAGTTGTTGCTAAATTTTCACCAACTTGATAATTCCATGCGTCAGATTGTGATGGAAGTTTTGATATACCGGTTGATAATAGATATGCAGACAAGCCTTTTTCAAGAGTTCCATCTTCATAGAAAAATGGGCTTAATTCGGG
Organism: uncultured Legionella sp.; assembly: GCA_903885895.1. Taxonomy (GTDB): domain Bacteria; phylum Pseudomonadota; class Gammaproteobacteria; order Legionellales; family Legionellaceae. Next base: position 6,345 of record CAISKC010000475.1, on the reverse strand, counting down.
ATTCATATAATCCCAAAGAAGTTGAATTATAAAGGAGAAGCGTTTATAGTCAGGTGAGCCAGTGTCCGCCTGCCTTAAAAGTTCGTGCAAGTTTGCTTTTTTTTCAGCATAGCAATCGACAAAAACATTTTTGTCAAAGTGACTGAATTCTATTTTTTGATCAAACTGTGTGAAAAGAATTTTTTTAATAGTATCGACGGTCTTTTTGTCTTGCTGGAGAAGCAAGCTTGATATTGCCCCTAATCCTTCGATCAGTGCATTCGAAATTAAAAGCGGCGAAAAAGGAAGCATCTGGTTTTTGAAGTCAATCATAACTGTAGGTTAAGTGTATCATGTTTAATGTCTTTGTAAATACGTTTCCTGGTGTCTCTAAGGATGCTCTTTTAAAAATTGAAAAATATTACATGCTTCTTGTTAAGTGGAACAAAGCACTTAATCTTGTCCAAAAGGATACTCTGTCGCCAGAACTTTTCGAAAGCCGACACCTTATCGATTGTTGGCAGCTAGTTTCTCATCTCGACAAGGAATTCCCCGTCTTAGATGTTGGTTCCGGTGCCGGTCTTCCTGGCATCTTATTGTCAATTGCGGGTTTCAAAGTCGATCTTGTTGAACAAGACATGAATAAGGCTTCATTTTTGAAGAACTGCAAAAATCATCTTGAACTCGATTGTGCAATTTTGCCAATCGACGTTTTCTCCCTGAATGTAGGCTACACACAAATGACAGCAAGGGCATTTTCCCAAATAGACGTCTTACTTAAAATCCAGTCAATTGTTTCACGTGAAACAATTGGTGTATTTTTAAAAGGTGGAAATCACTTGGCTGAAGTTGAGAGGGCAAGAAATAAATGGAATTTTGATGTTTCAATTCAAAGTAGTCTTTCCTCGGGTGAGGGGAAGGTTGTAATTATTTCAAATCTTTCCTCAAAATAAGATCGAAAAATGTTTCACGTGAAACATTCTTCAAACGGACGTCCACCCATGCACTGAGGTGTCGAGTGGATCAACTCTTCATCTCCCTAAGCGACGAGAAAATGCAACCTGCTCGAGCTTTAACGCCAACCTGTCGAAAGAGCCTCTAGCAACAGAAACTTAGCATTGATGAAGGATCTCTTTTAATGGCTTTAGATATAGATCGTTGTAATCACTTCAGACGTGAGTGCAATGCATGAAATTGAAAATTGTTTCACGTGAAACAGTTTTTATTCCAAATCGAACAATAATCTGTTGCCCTATTTGTATTTTAAATTAATTATAAATACATCTCATTATTAGTTACTTTTTAAATAGAATTATCAAAATCAGAACTTCACATTTTTGTTCAAAAGAGCTAGACTAATTTATATCACAATGATCAGGAAAAAATATGACTGAAATTATCGTCATTGCAAACCAAAAGGGTGGTGTGGGCAAAACGACAACGGCCATTAATATCGCAACAGCACTTGCTGCTGTTGAAAAACGTGTATTGTTGATCGATATGGATCCTCAGGCGAATGCATCAACAGGTCTGGGCTATACTAAAAAAGCGGGTTACGTTACCCTATATGACTTGCTTGTCGGCAGGTCGACAATGGCAGAGGTCATGCATTCGACGTTTATTCCAGGGCTTTTCATAGTGCCATCGTCTGTTGATCTTGTTGGGGCCGAGATTGAGTTGGTGCAAAAAGAGGGTCGTCAAGAGATCTTGAAAAAAGCACTTGCGCCGCATCTTCACTTGTATGATTTTATCGTGATTGATTGTCCACCATCAATGGGATTGCTTACTTTAAATGCCATGGTGACCGCAACATCGGTTATTGTGCCGCTTCAGTGCGAATATTTTGCATTGCAGGGGTTGAGCTATTTGCTTAATTCCATCCAAAAGATTCAAAAAAATTATAACCCTAATCTGCAGCTTTTTGGCATCGTTTTGACCATGTTTGATAAGCGAAGTTCGCTTTGCACGCAAGTTGCAGAGGATGTTAGACAGCATTTAAAAAACAAAGTTTTCCAGACGGTTATTCCCCGAAATGTAAAAGTTTCCGAGGCGCCGTCCCATGGAAAGCCAGTACTTGTGTATGATGTCAACTGCCTTGGTTCTCAAGCGTATATGTCCCTTGCTAAAGAAATTCTAGAAAAATCAAAGGTAATATTATGACAAATCTTGTTGGAAAAGGCCTTGCTGCCTTATTAGGTGATATCGCAGAATCTGCACGCGAAATCGAAAATGGTATTGAAAATACGAACAATCGTATACCACTAGAAAATATTCGGCCTGGACGTTTGCAGCCTCGTCAGGTTTTTGACGACGAAAAATTAAACGATCTTATGGATTCCATCCGTAAAAATGGAGTCTTGCAGCCGATCGTTGTGCGTCGCGTTGATGCAGATCATTATGAAATTATAGCGGGCGAACGTCGTTGGCGCGCATCAGAGATGGCCGGACATAAGAGCATCCCGGCTGTTGTAATAGAATGTACCGACACAGAGGCGCTGCAAATTGGACTTGTGGAAAACCTTCAACGCGATGATTTGAACCCTATGGATGAGGCCGAAGCATTTATGCGTTTGGCGAACGAGCATAACAAAACCCAAGAAGAAATTGCACATGCCGTTAGCAAGAGTCGTAGTTACGTCGCTAATCAACTGCGTCTGATTGGTTTAAGTACGTATTTAAAAGAGCTTGTCCGTGATCGTAAAATTAGCCCAGGACATGCACGCAATTTGATCAATGACCCAAATGCAGAGGCAACGGCAAATCGTATTATGAACGAGGGGCTAAATGTTCGTCAAACCGAAGCAATTCGTCAAAATAAGAATGTTCCACATCAATCACCCCAAAATGCTGACGCCGCTTTATTGGCGCAACAGCTGCAGGAGACATTAGGAATTCGCACGAAGATCACCACATATCAAACGGGCGGAACGCTAACATTTTATTTCACAAGTTACGATCAATTAGATGAATTGATTCAAAAATTATCGTAAATAGCTATTTTGCTAGCCCAAAAAGCTGTATCGATTTGTAAGCCTTTCAATGTCTAGTTACCATCGTGAGATCTAAAACAAAAGGGTTGGATATTTTAGCATCCAACCCTTTTGTGTGTAGACTATAATTTTAATACCCAAATGTGCTTAAATCTAAAACCCAAAGATCTGTCATTTTTGCCGGTTGTTCAGCTGTTCCTCTTTCTGGGTCAGCTGGGATAGCAGGAAAATATTTATCAAATCCATACTGTGGATAATCAGCTTGGGCATACCTTGTAAACCTAAAACTCATCGCAGTCGCATCGGGTGCTAGGTCACGTGTCTGTAGAACAATATGGGTAGGCAGCGTGTCTTCTATGGGCAAAAAGGAGCCCGCAGCAGCAAGACGTCTGATAAAATCAATTGCCATAACATGAAAATCAAAGAAGTAATGGCGCACACCAAAGTCAGGAAGACGAGCTATTCTTTCCATGTCAGCCATTATTACGTATGTTGCCAAGCCGTAATTTTCAATTCTAGTGTTATCTTCACCTATTACACCAAGCATTTTGTAAAAAGATAAAATACCAGCATGCTCATCTATATTGTATCCAGTAACTGCAACGCGACCAAAAAGAAGCGATGCAACTGCCTCATTCGTGTCTGTTCTACGCACCATAAGTGCATGGTAAGGATTGCCATCTTTGTAGCCCGTAATAACGCCAGCAGTCCGTTTGTAGCCGTACCTACGGTCTATATGTGTATTTTGAATACATCGCCAACAATTGGCACTGTTGTTAGCGCATCGGGCTGACTATTGTGAGCCTCTCTAATCGCATTAAAGTCGGCTAAATCAGCTTTTTCTACCGATTCGCAATTAAAATCAGGAATTCCCACTCTAAAGCCAGGAATCTTATGAATGTCTATATCTTCTAGTGGTTCTTCTGTTCCAGCAGCCCAACCATGTGATGCCATAACGGCAACTGCGCACAGTAATTTTTTAAATATTTTAATCATTATTATTCTCCAATTTCTTTTTATTTTTTAAATTATTTTTCCGCGCAAGCAATCATGCAAGTGCAAGATCCCAAGCACATTATTCTTAGCACAAGCAGGATCGACTACAAAGACGTTTGTTATCGATTTTTTCTCAAATAAGGCGAGTGCATCACCCATGAGTGCATCCGGTACTATGGTGACAGGGCTTTTTGTCATGACGTCGTTGGCGTTTAGATGGAGCAAATTATCACTCATATGTCGGCGCAAGTCGCCATCTGTAACAATCCCAATCAGGCACTCACTTTCATCAAGAACTCCTGCACAGCCAAAACCAGAAGCGGACATGCGCATCAAACACTCCGTCATAGGTGTACCAGGCTGTACTAATGGAACTCGCCCGCCGCAATGCATAAAATCTTTAATAGAGCGCAGTTGATGGCCTAGATTGCCGCCTGGATGAAAAGTGTTGAAATCTTGCTTTGTGAATCCACGAAGCGATAATAACGCAACCGCAAGTGCATCACCTAGCGCCATGGTAAGTGTCGTTGATGTTGTCGGCGCAAGGCCCATCGGGCAGGCCTCACCCACGTCGGGCAAGACTAATGTAATGTTTGAATGCGTTGCCAGCAATGAAGCACTTTTTGATGTGATTGAGATAATGGGGAGCTGAAGGCGGTGTGCGTAGTGAAAAAGGGCATGTAATTCGTTTGCCTCGCCAGAGTAGGAAATCAGCAATAACGTATCATCTTTTGTAATCATACCAAGGTCGCCATGGCCGGCCTCTGCCGCATGAACAAAGAATGCGGGTTGCCCTGTTGACGCAAATGTCGCAGCCATTTTACGGCCTACGTGCCCACTTTTGCCAACTCCGCTGACGATAAGGCGACCTTTTGTGTCCGCAATGGTTTTTACGGCTGATTCAAATAATTCACCAAGGGAGTCAGCTAATGCGAGAAGGCCTTTGACTTCGTGTGATAAAACATCGCGGCCTTTTTGACTAATTGACTTGTCCATTTTGTGATCCTGTTTATTTAGTTGATATGTGTTTTAAGGTCTTGCAAAAGCAAATCATATCATTATTACATATTTTTTCAATGTTCTGTTGATTAAGGGTGCTTCGAATTCTATCAACTAATGCGTCAATAAATAAGGGATGACACGCCAAGCTTGGTACGCGGCCATAATAGGGGGCGCCGTTCTGCGTAGCTAAGTCGCGATAATCTTGGTCAAGCTCAACGAGTGTTTCTGAATGATCGGACACAAATGCGACAGGCACAACAACGATTGGGCGCTTCTGTTCGGCAGCAGATTTTATTGTGTGTTCGGTTGAAGGATCGATCCATTTTTTAGGACCAACTTTACTTTGGTAACAAACCACACTGTCAAATACTTCGCCTGATCGTGTTATCAGCTCTTCCTTTAGTTTACTTGCTGTTTGCTCCACGTGATATTGATAGGGATCTCCGGCATCAATGACTGATTGTGGCAAACCATGCGCAGAAAATAAGACTATTGGGCGCCCATACGACTTAGCCTGTTGAATGAGTGGAAGCGATAATTCAGCAAACGCTTTGATCAGCTTTACGTCTGTGGGGTAGCAACCAATGACTTCTGTTTTCAGTGGCGCATAGCCTGCGTTTGTCCAAGATTGATGCCAATCGTCAAAGGATGACTCTGTCGTCGTGGTTGAAAACTGTGGATAGAGGGGAAGTAAAATAATGCGATCTGGTGCGAAATCGTGCACAGCATGTACAACCTCAGGTGACATGGGGTGCCAATAACGCATGCATACGAATGTTTTTGCATTCAATCCTTGTTCATTTAGTGCGGCTTCAAGTGCATTGGCCTGAGCGATTGTATTAGGCAAGATGGGTGATCTGCCACCCATGCGTTCATAAATTCCACGTGCTTTTTTATTGCGCAAGGCAGATATCAGCTTTGCAAGTAAATAGCGCGGCAGTGCAGGCATGCGCAAAATTGCCGGGTCATTAAATAGATTAAAGAGGAAGGGTTTTACGGCGGTTAGTGTATCTGGTCCCCCTAAGTTGAATAGCACTATGGCAGTTTTGGGCATGGTTTGAGTCATAATTTTTCTGGTGCATACACTTAAATTTTCTCAAGCATACACTCCAGAAGGCTTTGTTTAAAGAGCATTTTTGTAATTCATTAATACACTTACGTACATCGGGGTAGTGACTCTTAACAAAGTTAATAAACTGCTTTTTATCAGGAATATTGATGCTTTCTGCTTTAAGAATACTATGACACTTAATAACAACCTCATTAAAAGGTGGTGTTAAATCAAGCGTTTGACAACGACTTAATAATGCAGGTATAATCTTATATTTGTAATTACCTGTAAGAATAAACCGAGTATAACCTGAATACTCTTCCATAG
>CAISKC010000474.1 GCA_903885895.1 uncultured Legionella sp. | reverse complement strand
GATCTTCTTACTCTATCTCTTCAGTATTTGAGTGAATTTATTACACAATTAGAGCATGTCGACCTATTAGACAGCCAGGCTATCTGCTTTTCTACTACTCTTGATAATTTGTCTAAAAATCAAATGGAAATTATGGCTATCATTGAAGAGTAGGGCATTAACTTCCGGCTTAAAACAGCCTCTTTTTTTGGTTTTTAAAAAGAGGGAAAGGCTGACCAATGAGCGCTAACCCCAAATTTGAGTTGTACTATTTTACCTGTGTCGTGAAGCTATGCGATGATGATGACCATGATGAATATAAACAGTCCGCGTTCTCATGAAATAGGGTTCTTCATAAGCATCATAATAGTAAGGCTGTGAATAGAGAGGTCGTATCATAGGCATCGGGCGGTGATAACGCATTTGCGCAAGACGCATACGCATGAGTCTATCATGCATTCTTGCTGCTCGGATTTGCTCCATCAGAAGCATGTCGTCATAGTCTCTTGCGTTCATCATACCTGGATATACCGAAAAACTAATAGACGTATGTGCATTGGCTGTCGTACCAACCAATAATAATCCTGATATTAAAATGGCTAATAATTTTTTCATCACTCACCTATAACCGAGATGAATAGGTGAGTTACCTATTCAATAAATTGATGCTATTATATCACGCATTTGGTAATAATTGTTATGATTTATACAAATAATGATCTGATTGATTCTATTGAAGGCTCTGGACAACGAATAAAAAGAGCGAATAACTATTTAAACAAGGAACATGATCATGCGTATTGCTGTTTCAGGTACTCATTTCATTGGCAAAAGTACATTAATTGAGGATTTTATGAAAAAAAATCCTCAATATAGGTGCGAAACGGAACCTTACTATCAATTACAAGATGAGAAAATAATGGAGCTATCACTAGAGCCAAGCCTGGATAGCTGCCTGGAGCAATTGGATTACAGCATTCATCAACTTAATGAATGTGCCAATGAAAAAAATGTCATATTCGATAGATGTTCAGTAGATTTTTTAGCTTACGCAATGTGTGCGCTCGAGCAGGATGACATATATATCAATGATAGCGAAGTGTCCGAAAGATTTCCGGATATGAAAGAAGCGTTGAATCATTTGGATTTGATTGTATTTTTGCCTATTTCGAATGAAAACTTTATAGACTATACAGAAGAGAATCCAGCTTACCGCAGCGCAGCTGATAAAAATTTTAAAAAAATATATCGTGATGATCGTTACGATATATTCCCCAAATATGGTCATCCTAGAATTATTGAAATGACTGGAGAGCGTATGGAGCGGATAAAGAAAATCGAAAATTACTTAAGCGGTCACTATTGAATAATTGACAATAAGCAAGGATAAAAGTAGTATATTTAAACATTTTGGTCGTTGGGCGTAGTGTGTGCCACATTTTAGACAGTCCTCGCTTGAGTTAAGGGAAATATATAAAGCAACGATAGAGGCCCTTTGTAATGTAGGGCATCAATTTACTTTATTACATTGCGCGCAATATCTTAGTGTGGAAGAGCAGAATCAATTTATTGATATAAAAACTCATTATGGCATAGAGCAGATCACACCGAAAAATATATATTTTGCGACGCTAAAAAAAAAGCTGGGTTCTGATTTTGATGAAAATCTTTTTAATACCATTTATGAGACAGCATTTATTCGGTCACGCCGTTCTTTACATTCTAAGCCTCTTTGTTATTCGAGAAAATTAAAAGCAAGTCAGACGGCCTCACTCGCTCTAGAATTGTTTCTTGATGTCAATACGGTGGCACAGCAAATAAAAAATCATTACCGGTGTCATCAGGGTACTCATGTATTTGCCCCCATCCTTAGCCCGCAACCACAAGGTGGCATGGTTTCTTCCAGCAATCAGAATTGGAGTAAATTTAGTATATTTAGTACTTATCAACCTAACATAAGCGAGTCACCGCAATTATATATGCAGCAATCTAACGTTCGATCATTGTTTTTGACAAAACTTGCTTTATCTTTGGTAAACGTCGCTGCTTGTCTCGGTTTGTTGTTATGCTTTATGGCTACAAATATCTTAGGTGTCGCAGTAATAGCGGTTATTTGTTTAACGATTATGGCCTTGAATGCACGTTATCTTTGGATAACGTCTGCACGAGAGATTGACACATGCTATCATCAATTACCTGAGCCAGAGATCATCGATATTGAACAAACGTTTCGAGAACATTTCCAGCGGGTATCGCTCGAAGAACTTGATTCTGTTGAGTTTACTGATAACGTGGGAACAAGTCATTTGTCACTGTATTAATGCCTATGTGAAGATGGGGTGTTTACGTATTCGTCTTCAGACACTTTTTTAATCACATCATCAATCATGGTGACCAATTTAGTACTTTCTAACAGTTCTAGATAATTAACAAAAATAAGACGGTGAGGTAGCATTTTTTTAGATTTATATAATTGGTAAATCCGATCTTGCGTAGCAAGATCATCAAGATCGTAGTCAAATTTATACAAGGGTTTGGCGCTTTTATCTAAAGATTCTGTTTGTCTTGCTTTAGATAGTTTGATACGTCCAGCACGTAGCTCTTCAACCAGTTTGATACCTGCCTCTATATGTAATTTGCCTGGTTTTTTGTGCCCACCAACACCAACATGCTGTAAAAGATAATAATCATTTCTATATCCCGGACGAATATCCAAGGTAGAAATTTCTCCATCTTCACTTTCTAGTTCGAGAATATCGGCATACATATTACGACAAAAGTTCACAAAAACATCTGTTTGTACACAGTGTTGCATTCTCGTGCCATGACGAATTAAATCGTCTTCTGATGCTAAAGGACGAATGTTGATACCATTTATTTTAGTATTCGAAATAATTGGGGACCAAAAGCGCTCTATATTTTGAGAAGATTTCATGGCTGCTATGGTATGTGAGTTATGCTGCCAATATATTTGTAACGCCTCAATTTTATTGAAAGTGGTATCTTGAAGGAACAAAGATTCAAACTGTTCTTTGATTAAATGGAGTAGGTTGCTGTCGATGAAGACATTTGCAGCATGTGCTTGCAAAATGATTTGTCGTCGTACCAAATCATGGAATAGCGCATCAAAATAATGTTTTCCTAGGCTGTTCATGGAGCCTTCTTTACTAGAGTATGCGGCCCATTGCGATTGAGAGTTGAAAAATAATAATCCTGGTCTAGCGCTGATTCTATTGATTGTTTTAGCTAATTGTAATGCTGATGCAAAACGGGTAGGCTCCGTATCGGAAAATGGCAGCATATTGGAGGCACCCCATTTGCGATTTTTATCGATAGGATCTAAAGCGGTTTTAGCATAATTAGAAACCATTGTAACAAGCAAATTTAAGTCTAGAATATTAGAGCAATACCGTAGTTTATTGACTACCACCAATGTGAAACAATCATGGAGTCTCATCATGTTCTTTTTATCAAATTCTCCACGATCCAAATCGTGTTTGATGTCAGTTAAGACAGAAAATTGAAATTCATTTTTAATATTGTTTTGTTGTTGTGTGATATCGTTTGGATGGTATAGAGCAATAGACAATAAAAAATGAAATCGTCCAATCAATTTAGCTCTGGCGATGATAAGATGAGCTGTCGGGGCAGACATGGCATATTGATACGCTGGCCACAAATGCCTATGTTGTTTTAAGTTTAATATATGCACAACTTCTTGATGCTCTAAGTGACCAATAAATATTTCCCAAACCAGTTGCGGAATGCCAAAAATATTTTCTGGAAAAACAATTTTTTCTGGAGGAATAAAGAGAGTGTCATTTTGTTCAGACTCAGGATCCACATATGTTTCTTCATAATAAATACCCTGTTTTTTATTATCAATTTTCAGCAAGGTATGCCATGCGGAACCAAACAAAGATTCCCGTATTGTTGTGGCAGCACGTAATTTAGGACCTAGTTTGGATGAGGTGAGTATTTGCAAATGAATGATATCTTGTTTATTTCTAATCCGAGTAGGAATCTCTAAGGTATTTGCGTAACTTTCTGCGACGTAATGCCTGCTTAGTTGATGACGGACGATAGAATGTTTGCTCAAACGGTCGATTAGATGATGCATAATGGGTGCAAATAGTAAAAATATAAATCATTTTACCATATTAATTATAAAAGATTAAAATTCATTTATGAAAATCATACCTATTAAGCTGAAATCTCTATGTGGATTTCAATTTTACTTGGCTAATATTGAAATATGTACCGCCCGAACCATCTGGTAAAAATGATACTTCATAAGGTATGGTTTTATGACAGATTTCAACATACCAAATTTCTTTCCAAGCGCCTTGGCCCGCGCTAGGATTAACAATTTTAGTGCGTACAATATTTTTAGCACTGACTTTCTCTACGCAATTAGGATCATTTGCTGCAAAATCAAGATTGACACTTGCAGAGGCTAGTAGCAGTTTAGATACATCATGTTTTAGCACAAGACTTGCTTTAGATTCACCAGGTATAGAGCCATATTGGATCGCGCCACATCCGGTTAGTATGGGCATTAATGTTAAACATAATAGTATTTTCGAGGGGGTTTTAGTCATGCTTAATTTACAACCTCTAACAATAATTCGAAAGGGTATCAACCTGTACTTATATAATCAAGAAAAACTTCAAGATAAAAGCACGGCGCTCTTAACTAATAAGCAACAAGTCGGCCACATCATGTAAAGTTTGTAGATGCATAATTCGCCAACACGTATGTCTCTCTTGGTTTGTCTGATATGGTTAGGTAGTCCCGTGAATTTCTTTAAAAATGCAAACATAGGTGCGTGGGATGTTAATCGCAGCTTAGGTGGGTATTCTTGCCTATCGTGATCACTCATTCTTGTTCTACCGTGATCAGTGATTCTCGTTTGATCGTGATC
>CAISKC010000473.1 GCA_903885895.1 uncultured Legionella sp. | reverse complement strand
TGTTTTCAAATTATTTTCAAAAAACTGTCATGCTCCGTTTTGTCTTAAACGACAATAATATTTTCGGTGAAACCATTCAACAACACCTTTCGGAAGAGTTTGGACATGATGTTTCTTTAATGAACGACCGCAAAGAGCGCCCACCTGCTTGGGACTCGATCTTAGATGCCTGTTCCTGTTGGTTTTCTTGGAAAATGTTTACCTTAGATAACTCTGAAAAAACTGTTTTAGTTCACTTGGTTTTAGAAGCTAGTGCTCATTTGTTTTTTATCGAAGCACATAAAGTTATGTCAAAATACGCAGAAACAGACTATTTTAAAATTCATGCTGAAGTTGATGAACATCATGAAACCATGGGACTAAATCTCTTAGAAGACTTAAGAGAAATAGACTATAAACACCTTTTATGTATCCAACAACAAGGGTGGGATATTTTGAATTCCGTTTGCAATAGAATTGCTGAGCTCTCAACTTCAACCCAATAAAACCACTGGTTTTATCCTATTCTTTCAAAAATTTTGCTAAGTACTCGAGTAACCACTCCACACATTACCTATATAGTGGCTACTCGAAAAGGAACCAGTCGCTTGCGATAATCAAAAATTCATCAGATAACTGTGTTTTATAGCTTATCTATACTAATATTAGATGAAAAGCTATCTCTTGTTAATTGATTAAATGCGAAAATAATCCTTCTTAAAAAGCATGGGAATAATTTTGAACAAAGATAAAATAAGTTTTTTAGAAAAAATTATTGCCAAACTACCTGGTCTTGTATACTGCAAAAATACTGATGGTGTCTATTTGAGTTGCAATGATGCTCAAGCGAAGATAATCGGTTTTGCGTCTCCAATGAATATTATTGGAAAAACTGATTTTGATTTTTTAAATAAAGAAGAAGCAACTAGACTTACTAATAGAGATCAATTAGTAATGTCTGGGAAATTAATTATAGATTCAGCCCATCCCATTGAAGAAACTATTCTTCTGCCTGACGGAAAAACTGGAGTTTTCGAATCAATAAAAATTCCATTTTACGACGATGGAAAGATTTTAGGGTTGATCGGAGTTTCTAGAGATATAACGGAATTAAAGAAAACACAAACAGCGCTTATAAAAGCAAAAGAAACTGCTGAATCTGCACTTGAGTCTTTAAAACAATCACAAGCAGAAGAACAAAAACAGAGAGAAGAAGCTGAGCTACTAGCTATTGAAAATGCCAAACAAAAAGCAGAATTAGAAGCTCAAAATGAATTTAATCGTCTAGTTAGCCAAGTATACCACGATATTAATACACCGCTTTTGAGCTTCACCTCACTATTAGGACTACTCTCTCAATTACCGCATATAACAACAGTAGATGGGTATGAAATAGCTTTAAAATCAGAACCGACGCGTAACAAACACACGGTATATCTTGAACAAACTGATTCAGGCTTAAAATACGAAGTTCTGGGAGAAAAAAATACACTGAACCAAGGGGTTTTTTCTTGGGAGACCATCTTAACCGAGTTAAAAGACCATTTCCCTAAAAATAACACCGACCTCAATTTATTTCAAAAAGAGTGTCTCCCTGTTTTACTCAACCTCATTATAAAAGAAAAACATGCCACACAAGCACAACCTGAACCACGAGTTCCTGAGAACCTTCGTATTGTCTTTCGCAATCTCTTAAAAAAATCCAGAAAAATTGTAAATACGCTGAAAAAACGAGGGAAAAACAAAGATGAGAATAACCCAGATGAAGTACAACAAAACATCTTATTCTCAGCTTTTCTTATACAATCTCTTGATGAAAAAAGTATTGAGTATAAAGAAAAATCCATTGAGTTTAACCATGAGTTTGAAAAACAAGCTCTATTTACCTTCGTAGAGATTCAGGTTTCACAAGTGGGACGAGCTCTTTCTAACCTTATCAACAATGCAGTAGATGCTTTCGAAGACAATCCAGGTGTCGTGACACTGAAACTAAGTACTGATAATGAATATGTGCAAATCATTATCCAAGACAACGGTAAAGGAATGACGCAAGAAGCCGTAGACCGTATTATGAATAAAATAGCTTTTACTGAAGGCAAAAAAAATGGTCATGGTATTGGACTTGGCCAAGTCCGTGATACCCTAGAAAAAAATGACGGAACGATGCGTATCGAGTCAGCGCTTGGAGAAGGCACAAAAGTTATCCTTGCTTTTCCTAAACAACCTCCACCTGCATGGGGTATAGATACTCTCCAAATCACATCTCAAGATGTCATTGTCATTGTAGATGACGATGATTCTATCCACTGGACATGGGATAATGTGTTTGCGCACATTTTAAACGAGAATCCCGGTATTCGTATCCTGCATTTCCAACAAGGGCAAGAAGCTATTGATGAGATTCAAAAACTTAGTGAACAAGACAAAAATAACCTCTTATTACTATCAGATTTTGAACTACTTAACCAAGAGCTGAATGGGCTTGATGTCATTAAAGCTGCAAAAGCCGCTCGTGCCGTTTTAGTAAGCAGTCATTATGATGAAAGCGATATTCAGAAAGAAATTATAACTCTTGGCGCAAAACTTTTACCCAAACAATTAGCCACCGAAATTCCTATCTGTGTTACACAGCCCAAAACCCATCATTCTGAAGAAAACATAAAGGTAGTCAATGCTATATGGGTGGATGATGACCCAATGGTTACTGACTTGCAGTGTCAACTATTATTGCCTCATGTAGTAGATGTTTACAGAACACCGTATGAACTGATGAAAAGTATTGAACCTATGTGCATTTACTCTAAGGATACAGCGGTTTTTTTAGATTATAATTTCGATAACGCTGATGAAATCACAGGAATTGATATTGCAAAAAAACTCCATGAGCTTGGATTTACTAAATTATATTTATTGTCTGGACAAGATTTTGAAGGGACTGATGTAGAAATACCTGTATATCTCACTGTTTTACCAAAATCAGCCGCAGCGCAACTGAATCAATATTTTTAATGCTTTTTATTTATCGCCTTAAAAAATCATCATAAGACAAAATTTTGTCCTTATTGATCCCATGCTCTGGGAAGTTATCAGTAAACGCGTAGTAATAATCAGAAGGTCTATGCTCAAATACCTCGAGTTTTTTCCCTTCATCTTTAAAAACATGTGCTTTTAGTAAGTATTTATCCCAATCAATATGATCTCGACTTTCGAAATCCTCTTTTTCATATAGAGATAAAATCATCTCTTTCGATCTTAAAGACTCAATTACTGACTCAGGGGCTCCAAATGTCCTAGCACGCTCTATGCTATTTTTGACACCCTGTTCATTGCGAACAAAGAGCCAACTTACATTGGCTTTCTCATCTAAAAACATAAGACTGCCCTGCTTATCAAATAAGTAACCTTCACATATATTATGCTCATGAATATAAGGATTCAGAATTGATAGAAAATTGCCGTCATTGAGAAAACTCGTTTTTTCAGAGTCATCTTGATTCAAAATATTGGCAATACCATGACTGACACGTTGAAACATACCGGTAGTCAAATTATTAATGGCTTCCAATAAATATTTAGGATGATTGGGGTCAAATTTGCTAATAAAATTCTTTCCAACAGCTTCATTGGCTAATTCTTCTTGAAAATCAGAGTATTTCTTTGCTGTAAATAATATATATGAATGATCATGACTATGATAATAATCATTTAATCCTACATTTTGCCATACATCAAATCCTGATTTATCAGGCATATCATAATCAATAATAGCTATTAACACATCGTCAAAACGTTTGTCGTTGTAAGGTTCTTGGCGAAAACCCAAAATACCTTGATCAATTTTATTGGATATAGCTCGTCCTCTAAAAAACTTACCCGTTTTATCTGTCAAAAAATCTAATGCTTTGTTGGGATCTAAAAAGGGTATTGTTTTATAATGGGTATTCTTGCCTATCGTGATCACTCATTCTTGTTCTACCGTGATCAGTGATTCTCGTTTGATCGTGATCACCTATTATCGCCTGATCGTGAT
>CAISKC010000472.1 GCA_903885895.1 uncultured Legionella sp. | reverse complement strand
GGAAATCGATAGCACACTCGCTAATCGGCTACAGCTCACTCCGTGCGGTTCGCTTAATAAAAATCCAATATACAGAGGTCAGGTCCAACGTGCAGTTGATGGTCGACTAATAATCCTAATCACGACAATGCCGTCCTGTGGCGTTTTATTTTTACCCCGAATTATCAGATTTTTAGCGAGGTTGTCAATGCGTAACTTCTATTATGGTACAGAGGATACTGTTGAATATTTAGCATCTGCTTATAGGCAATATGAAATAAATGGTAAATTCAGCACAGCTGCTGGTAGTCTAAGTTTTAGGGATGGGCGTTTATTAGTCGATGGTTGTATGCAAGATAAAGAGGTCTTAAAACATTGCTTACAGGCTATTGACAAGGTATTACAACACCAAGAGGCTAATGGTTATCAATTTGACCAAAGGTATTATCCTAATTTGGGTCATGTTTATACATTATTAGGTAATCCTGATTTAAGTTTCGACCTGTATGAAAATGCCTTATGTGCTCGTGATTTATTTGAACAGTTGTACAAGCATGGTTATAACAATGAGTCAGTCAAAGAAACGTTCCAAGCAAAAATTAGAGAAATGCTAGCTGATCCAGATATAGCCCGTAGCCTACCACATGTATGTGCTGTTTTTCAGAAAGTGGATGCTGCTTTGGTTGTTCATGAGCCCATCATAGATACGCATGACTCAACGACGCATAGCATGGATCAACAAGTAAACATCGCTGAGACACATGACATCCTTAAATGTATGATATCTGATTTTTTCAGCAAGCCGGATTATGCTTATGCATGGTTGTTGGTGTCTATATCGATATCAGTACTGTCTAAATTTATTAGAGAAACAGGGCCAGTTGAACTTGATGATGTTCTCAATATAGATATGACAACAGCCCCCAGTTAAATACTAAATTCGTCTCGACCTCGGAGTTTTGCTTAAGTCCTAATATTGTGTTCTAGCAAGTATTGATGTACATTTTCCTGGAGCAATTTTTACAGGAAACAACATGAAAAAACATGTATTGGCAATGATGATTTTGGTGTGTTCGAACGCTTTTGCTTTGCCTGTGATTGAACCTGTCAATTTTGAAGGTAGCTATGATTGCAGTGGTACTGAGATTGATACAGATACTGTGTTTCAGTGTGACGAAACTATCACCAAAACAGGGAAAACTTACGCTTTTACAGCGGCTTGTAATGATGGTACCTCTTATGTCGGAACGGGTATTTATCAACCCTTGAAACGAAATTTATCAATTGTGTTTCGGAATGCTGCGAATGTACAAGAAATCGGTGTTTCTGTGAAACATATCAGAAAAAATGGCGAAATGATTGGAAAGTGGACTAACTTAGATAAAACGGCCATGGGACATACTCGTTGTACCAAACGAGACAATGGGTAATTGTTTGTCACTCCAGATACGTTATCCTGAACTGAATGATTCTTGATCCTACGTGCGTGTTTTTGCGCGAAGGATCTTCCTGTTTTGTGTCGGTTCTAATCTTATCATGATTATCCTAAACTTTTTTTATCATCAGCCGAAGTAGACATTAAGAGGTTAATGTAATATTTTGAGGAATGACATGATGCATACTTTCACCAGATTATGCCGGCAATATGGTTGGTATTTGGGGATGAGTGTTGCGGTTTATTTGAATCCTGTGTTGGCCTATGCGGCGCCAGCAACGGCTTTGTCTTATAAACCAGTGATTCAGGATCCGATTTATTATGGGTCAATTTTATGTACTTATCCTGATTACACGTGTAACACCGTGAAGCATGGTGATACTTGGGAAAAAATGTTTCCGAATGAGCGGGAGCGAGATTTGGTCCAACGAGTGAACCGTACTTATAATAGACTAACACCTGGTCAAATAGTGGTGGTTCCCAAGCTCTTGGCGACTGCGTCGCTGCTTGATTTGGCGCCATTTGCGCATAATATTGTAGATACGGAGCGTCAAATTATTGTTGATCAAGACAAATTGGCTTGGGCAGCATACAATGAAGAGGGACAATTGGTAAAATGGGGGCCTATTGCTTCAGGTCGAGATAAATGTTCTGATAGTGCTAACTCATGTCGGACTTTAACGGGTGTATATCGCGTATTTTCTAAAGAAGATTCGCGATGCAAATCTGATGTGTTTCCAATTGGACGTGGCGGCGCAAAGATGCCATATTGTATGTATTTCCACAAAGGGTTTGCGTTACATGGTGCGGATGATATGCCGGGATATCGTGCTTCTCACGGATGTGTGCGTATGTTTAATGAGGATGCGAAATGGATGAATTTGAATTTTGTTGAGTCTTCTTCTGATGTTAATCAACATATGGGCACCAAAATTGTGGTGCGTCCATTGAGTACGCCCTCTACGTTTACTAGGAGTGTATGGTGAAGCGAGGTTTTATACTAAGTGTTTTATGTATCCTGCTTAGTTGGATGATGATGGCCTGGGCCCGTACCAGCGCAGAAGAGTTGGAATCTCAATATCATGATCCAGCCAAGTATCCTTTAGGATGTCGCGATGCAGGGCATGATTATTTTTTGAATATTGTGCGTTTGATGCATGTATCTGATCCTAATGAAATTGGGCAAGAACAAGGTGGGCAAGCATTGTTTTTTTTATATAATCGCACGAAGCAGCCGCTTTTTTTGAATCAGATGTTACGTGACGACAGTACGCGAAGTGCTTATTTGAATCATAAAATCTTACCGCAACAATGGGCAGTGCTGGCGACAAATCAAAAAGAAGTCAGATATATATGTAGCGTGAATCCAGGAAAAGCCAAGTATGGTCAGGTAGTAAATTGTCAGGATAGTTTGAAAGTATGTGAATATGTTCGAGTAAAATTTGGTATGAATAACAGAGGTAATTTTTGGATAGGTGATAGCACAAACAGAGGAGCTGCCGTTGGGTCGGTGGTACGCTATGGTATTATTCCTCGATAATTTGCATAGGAGCGGTCGATGAAAGCAGTGCTCTCATGGTTTTGTTGTTTGGCGGTTACGACACAAGTTTGCGCCATGACAGGATTAGAAGCATATTATCAAGCAGATTATAAGCAAGCAGCTACTTTACTGAAGAGCAAAGCTAATCTCACAGCGCTTGAAGAATATTATATGGGACGGATGTATTTATATGGTTATGGGGTTTTAAAATCCAACACGTTGGCTGATCAATCTTTTAAAAGAGCGGCAGATAAAGGCTCTTTATTGGCACAATTATTATTAGCAAAGATAGAATTATTTCAAAATAATAATCCAGAACAAGCGTTATTGTGGTTTAAAAAAGCAGCAAAATCTAATGATGTTTCGGCACAAATGTATTGCGCTGGGGCTTATTTATATGGTGTGGGAACAGTAAAAAAAGCTGATTCAGCTCGAGAGTATTATCTCGCAGCGGCACGTGCTAACCAGGGCATTGCACAACAAATGGTAGCCGCTGATTTTTTAAAATCCAAACAAAATGCTAGCCGGAAAATGGGCTTGGTTTGGTTGAATAAAGCAGTCGCACTTCGTGATCCTGAGGCTGAGGTCATGTTGGCGGGCTTGTATCTCACAGGGGATTTGGTAGCAAAAAATAAAGAGCAAGCCAGACAATTATTGGAAGATGCTGCGTCACAAGAGTATCTGCCTGCTTATTATCAAATGGGTCGCTTCCAGGCGTCGCAAGGTAATACTCTGGATGCACAAAATTGGTATCAAAAAGCAGCAGAGCGCCATGATACACAAGCACAAATTGCTTTAGCAGAATTATATTTGGATCGTAATAATGCGAGTTATTCTCTTCAAGAGGGATTTGTATGGATGCAGAAAGCAGCGCAGTCTGGTGTTACGACTGCGCAACATGCTTTGGCTACCATGTATCAAAAAGGAGAAGGGGTTGAAGCGAATCAAGTTTTAGCGGCTGAATGGGAACACAAGGCGCAATTGCCACAAGCAAGTGGACCAGAGAACGCACAGCAACTGATGGCTGAATGGTTAACCAGAGGTAAGGCTGAGAGTTTGGCCAATACGGACTATCAATTATCCGGTATTCAGAGAGTTTGGCATGATCAAAGTGCTTTGCAGAATAATATTTATAATCAGGCACCACAGCTCCCTATCCTGACTCGCCAAGATATTTATCAGCCGAAATTGCAAATGCTTTTACCTAATGATCTTCCTATTCATCAGTACTTTGGTGCTATGATGAATGCTCAAGCTATGAGCCCCACCGGAGAATTGATTTTCCCGCTATACACCCTTCCTAATGGTTTGGCCGATGTCGTTTCAACCGAATTCAATACGACCAATAAGCTCTTACAAGCGCAGCGGGATGGTTTTGATTATTTAACGCAAGCGACTGCTTTCTCGCAGGCTATTGATTACCCAGAAACGTTTAAGCGTCTGTTGAAGCAAGCGGTGTTAGGAGATAGCACTGCACAATTTGATGTGGCACAAATGTACCAACAAGGTGTGGGTGTGACCAAATCGATAGAAGCAGCCATTAAATTTTATCATTTGGCCGCTGCACAAAATGATTTACCATCGGAATACCATTTAGGGTTGATCTATTTGCAAGGGATGGGTGTTGAGCCAGATTATAGAGTGGGTATGGATTGGTTATTGGATGCCGCCTTTAAAGGCAATTATTATGCTCAGTATACTTTGGCGCGCATTTATGAGTATGGATACCGCGATAAAAATGGTCGTGAAGTGGTGCCAGCTGACAAGGATCAATCGTATGCAATGTATCAACTATCGGCTAGTAATCATTATGGTTTAGCCCAGTACCGTTTGGCTGAAATTTTGGTCCGCCAACCGATGCAAAATTTGACTGCCGCTGATTTAGATCGTCGTCATAAACAGATCAAACGTCTATTCCAAGGCGCCGCTGATTTTGGTGTGGAAGATGCCAAATTGCCTATGGCATTTTATGATGCGAGCGATGCCGATGAAGCGAAACAAGCACAGGCCTTTGCGACTATTCAGCATGCAGCCAATACCGGTTCTGTGGAGGCTGCCTTTTTATTGGGGATGATGTACGACCGTGGTATTGCAACGCGAGCTGATCGGGAGCGTGCTATTTATTGGTATGAGCAAGCCGTAGCCAATCCTATGAGCGCTTTTATTTTGGGAACTTATCTTGCTGAAGGTTCTGGCATTGCTAAAAATATTGAAAAAGCCACAGATTATTTGCAATTTGCAGCGAGTAAGAACTTTGCTGCTGCCGATTTTAATCTTGCGGTACTAAAAAAACAGCAAAATGAAGATTTTCTAATTTATTTAGAAAAGGCTGCAGCACAAGGTTTGAGCAGTGCTGGTTTAGCGCTCGCTGATTATTATATGTCCCGTGATAGTACGACTGAGCAATTAAAGCAAGCGCGTAATTTGTATGAACAATTTGCCAAACAAGGTTTGCAAACGGCGCAATTAAAATTAGGCTATTTGTATGAACAAGGGTTAGGCGCCGCGCAAGATTATAAGCAAGCACTCACATGGTACACCGCCGCAGCACAACAGAAGCCAGGTCAAGCTCAATATTTGTTAGGGAGACTGTATCAATTAGGCAAAATTGAAACGACGCCAAACTATGCTACAGCGCAACAATGGTATGCTGCGGTGAAGGCAAATTATGCGCTAGCAGCAGTGGCAGCTGGATTCATTGACGAAACAGTGAATGATGATTACCGACATGCCTTCAATGACTATCAACAAGCGGCAGATATGGGGGATCCCATTGCTGAGTATAATTTAGCGTTGATCTATGAAAAAGGTAAGAGTCAATCGGTTGATATAGACAAAGCGCAGATATTTTATCAACGCGCCGCAAAACAGAAAGTGACCAAAGCGATGGTAGCGTTGGGTCATATCTATGTGAACGAGCATAATATCAACAAAGCCCTAATTTGGTTGAACTTAGCGGCTACTCAAAATGACGCAGATGCCTTATATCAATTAGGTTGGTTGTCAGAAAAGGGTCTTATACCGCATGCTACGATTCCTGACGCAGTCACTTATTATCAGGAAGCTGCAGCGCAAGGACAAGGCATGGCGATATTAGCCTTAGCACGTTTGTATCAATCTGGGCTGGGTGTGAAGCGTAATCTTGCAAAATCAGCAGAGTATTATACGCAATTAGCGCAACAAAATTATCCTGAAGCGCAATATCAATTGGCTAAATTTTGTTTATCCAAAATAGCGAAAGGTTGTTCGCAGCAAGAAGCTAAAAATTGGCTGGTTAAAGCGGAACACAACGGTCACCATGACGCATCGCAATTATTACGGCTGCTGGCTGCGCGGTCACAAAGTGGTTTGAGTTATGTTGAATCGATTCCAGTGACTTAAACTTTAGTGACAAGCATAGATGAGAAAACGACCGAACTTAATAATAAATCCAACGAAGAGTTCGGTTTATTACGTCAGTCCTAAACTTGTTGAATAGGGCCTGGGTACTGTGCCACGATGGGATCGGTGGTTAAGAGCGTGATGCCCTCGACTATGGATTGTGTAATAAGCAATCTATCAAATGGATCTTTGTGAATGAGTGGTAACATATCGATCGCGACAACATGTTCACTTGTAATAGGTAGTTCGTTGTAGCCATTATCAAGTAAATTGCGACGCAAGAGACGAGTATCTATTTGAAAATCTGTTCGACCAAGTGCATTTTTCATGGAAATTTCCCATAAATTGGTCGCAGAAAATAATAGTTCATTGTCTAAATCATTGATTAAGGCGTTGGCTTTTTTTGATAAGCGTGCAGAATCACCTGCTATCCACAGCAATAGATGCGTATCTAATAAAAATTTCATTTTTCACCACGAAACAATTCATCAATGTCCGTGCTGCCCATACTATCAAAGTCATCCGGTACATTAATCTCTCCCAACATAAAATCAGTACGACGAATTTTAGCAGGTAAATCTAAGCGTGTGACCTTTACCAATGGTTTACCGGCTTTAGCGATGATAAATGTTTCACCTTTTACTGCTTTATCAATTAATTTCGACAAATGTGTTTTGGCTTCGTGAATATTAATGATATGCATTGCTTTCCTTTTTGAACTAGATTCATTTAGTTTAGTTTGTTTTTTTGATAAAAACAAGGATAGAATAGACCTAAATGGTATATTCTCAGCGTGCTCAAGGTATTATTGGGGTCTGCTAAAGATCAACATAGCTTTAAATTATCCGAAAATTGTGTCGGTGCCTGGATAGATCTCTTATTTGTCGTGGCATTTGTAGTGCTTAATAGACTCATCTTAGTATTTTTTTCAAAAACTGGCCTGTGTAAGACCTTGGATTGTTTGCGACAGTTTCTGGCGTACCTGTGGCTATGATTTGGCCACCACGATGACCGCCTTCAGGGCCTAGATCAATAATCCAATCGGCGGTTTTGATGACATCCAAATTATGTTCGATGATGAGGATAGTATTGCCTTGATCGCGGAGCCTGGTCAGTACCGATAGTAATAGTTTGATGTCGTGGAAATGGAGGCCCGTTGTCGGTTCATCCAGGATATAAAGCGTGCTGCCTGTGCCGCGTTTAGATAATTCTTTGGCTAATTTGATGCGCTGTGCTTCCCCACCGGATAAGGTTGTGGCGCTTTGTCCTAACCGAATATAAGACAATCCTACGTCTATCATGGTTTGGCATTTGCGTGCGACCACAGGCACTGCGTCAAAAAATTGGCGTGCTTCCTCAACGGTCATATTTAACACTTCATGAATAGATCGACCTTTATATTGAATTTCCAGTGTTTCTCGATTGTAGCGTTTACTTTGACAAACATCGCATGCGACGTAAATATCAGGTAAAAAATGCATTTCGACTTTGATTAATCCATCGCCTTGACAAGCTTCGCAGCGACCACCTTTGACATTAAAACTAAAGCGTCCTGGCGTATAGCCACGCGCTCGCGCTTCGGGGGTCTGGGAGAATAATTCGCGAATGGGTGTAAAGACGCCAGTATAGGTGGCAGGATTGGAGCGCGGGGTGCGCCCAATAGGGCTTTGATCGATGTCAATCACGCCAGAGCATAATTCTAATCCTTCTATAGCGCCCACAGAGGCTACGCTCGATAATTTGGCACGATTGAGTAGATTTGCAGCTTTGGGATAGAGACTGTCGTTGATCAAACTGGATTTACCCGAACCCGACACACCCGTGATACACGTCATGACGCCGAGCGGGATTGTGGCATCCACGTTTTGCAAATTATGGCAGCTAATACCCCGCATATGAATACTCTGATCGGGTTGAATAGGTGTCCGTTGCGCTGGAATAGCGATGGATTCAATGCCTGAGAGGTAACGACCGGTTAAGGAAGCCGGGTTTTGCATAATATCTTCTGGTTGTCCAGAAGCTACGATTTCTCCGCCATGTACGCCGGCACCCGGACCAATATCTAAGACAAAATCGGCACTACGGATGGCATCTTCGTCATGTTCTACAACAATAACGGTATTACCCAGATCGCGTAAATGTAACAATGTCCCCAACAATCGCTCATTATCCCGTTGATGGAGACCGATAGACGGTTCATCTAAAATATACATGACACCGACCAAGCCGGAGCCAATTTGACTGGCTAAGCGAATACGCTGCGCTTCTCCGCCGGATAAGGTTTCCGCACTACGTGAAAGAGAGAGATAATCTAGGCCAACATCGACTAAAAAACCTAAGCGGGCGCTGATTTCTTTGGTAATTTTACTGGCTATTTCTCCGCGATTTCCAGGCAAATCGAGCACTTGGAAAAAGGCATAGCACTCATCAATTGAAAGCTGGGTTAAAGCACTGAGGGTTTGATTGGCAATAAAAACGTGGCGAGCTGCTTCACATAGGCGTGCACCCTGACAAGTATTGCAAGGTTGTGTCGATAAGTAATTCGACAAATCATCGCGTACCAGAGAGGACTCTGAATCGCGATAGCGCCGCTCCATATTGGGAATCACCCCTTCGAACACTTGTTTTTTAGTAACTGTGCGTGATCGCATGCCATGAAATTGGAATTCAATCACATCCTTTCCAGAACCATATAAAATAATATTTTTGATTTTAGTGGGTAGGGTGCCGAAGGGTGTGTCCACAGAAAAATCATAATGCTGGGCCAATGCTTCTAATATAGAAAAATAATAGAGCGTCCGTTTGTCCCAACCTCGAATGGCGCCATCTGCCAAACTCAGCCCCACATCGTGAACAACCCGTTCTGGATCAAAATAATGATCAATACCTAAGCCATCACACTCTGGGCAAGCGCCGGCCGGATTGTTAAAAGAAAACAAGCGTGGTTCTAGTTCAGAGATGCTATATCCACATTCTGTACACGCAAATTTTGCTGAAAAAATTTGCTCTGGAAATGCACTATCTAACGATGCAACCGAAACCAATCCTTCGGCTAAATTTAAAGCATTCTCAAATGATTCACTTAAACGTTGTGCCAAATCAGGTCTAATTTTAAAACGATCGACCACTACCTCGATGGTATGCTTTTTATGTAATGATAATTTAGGGGCGTCATCCAGTTCATAAATCTCACCATCAATGCGGGCCCGAATATAGCCTTTGGCTTGTAATTGTTGGATCAGCTGCAAATGCTCGCCTTTGCGGTCTCGGACGACAGGCGCGAGGATCATGGCAGGGGTTTCTTGTGGCAAAGCGAGAACTTCATCCACCATTTGACTGATGGTTTTGGCTTTTAAATGGGTCGCATGGATAGGGCAACGTGGCTCCCCAACGCGCGCAAACAATAAGCGTAAATAATCGTAAATTTCAGTGATAGTACCCACTGTAGAACGTGGATTATGTGAAGTGGCTTTTTGTTCAATAGAAATAGCTGGAGATAAGCCTTCAATCGTATCGACATCTGGTTTATCCATCATAGATAAAAATTGGCGCGCGTATGCAGACAAAGATTCTACATAGCGTCGTTGGCCTTCGGCATAGAGTGTGTCAAATGCTAATGAGCTTTTGCCTGAGCCAGATAAGCCTGTGATAACAGTGAGCTGGAAACGTGGGATATCCACATTAATAGATTTTAAATTGTGAGTTCTAGCACCGCGGATACGAATCATGTCATCCGGTTCAGGTCGTTTTTTCATCAAACTCTATGGAAAATAATAGGTAAAGTAGCATGGAAAATACACATGAAGTATAGAGGACTACACTATAAAAAACAATATCTCCAGGGTAAAATCATAAATGGTTAACATGATGGGATATATATATCCATGTAGGGGCGAGCGGTGCTCGCCCTTCCATCAAGAGTTAAAATGTATATGGTTGACAATAAGGCAAACTCCGTTCTGAGGTATCTATCCAAATTTCAACCAAAATGTATGGTGATAAAACTCTAATATTGGTTGACCGATTTAGAAAAAATGTTTAAATCTCCTCCGTTCCGTTCGTGCTGAGGAGGCGCGTCACGAATACTAATGTGTGGTTGTCAGGTCAACGCGCCGTCTCGAAGCAT
>CAISKC010000471.1 GCA_903885895.1 uncultured Legionella sp. | reverse complement strand
GCATTGGCTCTTTCTTTATCAACGACGAGATTATCAGAAATTCTCGAGAATAAAGCCATCAAAATTATTAATATTGATGAAGAAAAAAAAAATATTAGAGAAATGCCGGAAAATAATTTAGATATTATTCATGACTATGAAACGGCTTATATTTTATATACGTCTGGGACAACAGGAAAACCTAAAGGTGTAGAAATAGACCATAGCTCTTTAGAAAATATAATTTTTTTTATGCAAAGAAAAGTAAATTTCGATAAAAATGACGTCTTACTGGCTGTAACCCCGATATCTTTTGATTTGTCTGTTATTGATGTGTATTTACCATTAGCTTTTGGAGGCTCTTTTGTTCTAGTAAATACAAGTACTCGGTTTAGTCCAAATCAAATAGTATATAGTATCATGCATTTTAATATTTCTGTTATGCAAGCAACTCCAACCACCTGGCAAATGCTTATAGAAAGTGGCTGGAAAAATGAATCTAAAATTAAAGTTATTTGCGGAGGGGAGGCATTATCAACTAACCTTGCAAAGAAATTAAAAGCCATTTCTAATGATGTTTGGAATTTCTATGGCCCAACAGAAACTACCGTTTGGTCAACATATTATAAAATAGATACTGTTGATGAAACTTATCCCGTTATTTCAATAGGCAAACCAATAGCGAATACCCAAACTTATGTTTTAAATGAAAAAATGCAGCCACAATCAGTAGGAGACCCCGGTGAATTGTATATTGGAGGGGTTGGTGTAGCGGTAGGTTATTTAAATCGTCCTGAATTAAATCAAAAATGCTTTATTTCAAACCCGTTTACGCAAGAAAAAAATGATCGCTTATATAAAACAGGCGACCTGGTGGTTCTAGATGCGGTTGGAAATTTACATTATTTGGGGCGTATTGATACTCAAATTAAGATAAGAGGTCATCGTATAGAAGCCAGTGCTATAGAAAATTTGATAGTAAATTATCAAGGCGTTAAAGAATGTGTGGTGATTGATAAAAATCCAGAACAAAAACATGAATTAGTTGCTTATCTCATACTAAACGACAATGATATTGTATTGAAAAATCTACAAGATCATCTGAGGGCGCATTTCCCAAACTATATGGTACCTACACGCTACGTTGTTGTAGATGCTTTTCCGGTTACTGCGAATGGTAAAATTGATCGTAAAAATCTGTCTGGAATCTCTCAGTTTCGTTATTTGACTCATAAAAAAACTAAATCGACATTAGAAAATACTTATGAGGAAATCATCATTGATTTGGTTCAATCTTTTGTAGAAAGAGATGACATAGATCCAGAAAGTAATTTTTTTGATATAGGATTGCATTCAATGTTGCTGGTGAGGATTACGCAGGCTTTGAATAGAATTTTGAGTCAACCTATTAGCGTCGTAGATTTGTTCGAACATCCAACCGTTCGCAGTTTTGCCAGTTTTCTTATGAAGACACATCACATTGAGTTTGAAAAAAAAGAAAATGGAAATGTTCAATCTGAAGAATTGATAAGTCGAAATTCGTCCGATCTTTATGAAGAACCCATCGCAGTAATTGGGATGGCTTGCAAAGTACCAGGTGCTGATAATTATCAAGATTTTTGGGAACTCATTGTTCAAAAAAAAGAGACCATACAGTTTTTCAATGAAGAAGAATTACAACAATCAGGCATATTTTCAGAGCTATATCAAAGAAGTGATTATGTTCCAGCTCGTGGAATATTGTCGGATATCGATAAATTTGATGTTGGATTTTTTGGCTATACACCCGCGGAAGCGCGGATTATGGATCCCCAGCATAGGGTGTTTTTAGAACAAAGTTGGTCAGCGTTAGAAGACTCAGGATATTGCACAGACCATTTTTTAGGGAAGATTGGTGTCTATGCCGGTATGAATGATAGTACTTACTTGAGTCATCATTTACTGCACAATACTCAAATTCAAAAATATTATGATCAACAGCAATTATTATTGGCAACAAGTACTCATTATTTGTCAACTAAAGTGGCCTATGCTTTGGGTTTAACTGGGCCAAGTGTTACGGTCAATACCGCTTGTTCAACAGGCTTGGTTTCAATTGCAATGGCCTGCAATAGTTTGCGCAATAATGATTGTGATATGGCATTGGCTGGTGCTGTGACGATTGTTACACCGCAAAAAAGCGGTTATTTATATCAAGATTGGGGGATATTATCTCCAGATGGGCATTGCAGGGTTTTCGATGAAAAATCACAAGGTACCATTTTAAGTAATGGATGTGGCGTCGTTGTATTAAAAAGACTATCTGATGCACTAAAGGATAATGATCGTAAT
>CAISKC010000470.1 GCA_903885895.1 uncultured Legionella sp. | reverse complement strand
CAATGCATCTCTTGCATTAAAGCGGCGGGCACTGAAGAAGATGTCAGCGGTATTAGCCGGTCCGAGAATACTCATGAAGCGTCGAACACCTTCTGGGCTATAACCCAATCCTAATCGTGCGGCAGGCATTCTAAATTGAGCGTCTTCAGAGCAGATACGAATATCGCAGGATGCGGAGAAACCCAATCCCCCACCAAAACAATAGCCGCGGATGCTCGCGATCACAGGCTTGCTACAAACAATGGGGGCGCGATACGCTGCTGTCACCGCTTGGTTATATTGCTCCTGAGCATCTGCTGTTCCCCGGAGTTTGTCAAACTGGGAAATATCCGCGCCGGAGATAAAGGCCTTTTCACCCTCGCCTGCAATCACAATCACGCGCACATCAGAATCTGCGTCAAAGTTTTGAATGGCTACAGGAATAGCAGACCACATCTCTAAGGTCATTGCATTCATCTTTTCAGGATTAGAGATGGTGATGATGCCTACAGCACCATTTTTTTGGGTAATGATTCTGGCCATGCTGACTTTCTTATTGAGTAATGTGATTATTTAAAAATGTGTCAATTTTTACAATACTGTAGCCACCGGCGTAGCGGGAGTTCTAGAGCGCCCGATAACGAGATAAGGCCTGAGAAGCGTTGATTTTTGTCATATTAACCTCAACTATATAGGCAATTTCAAGAGCCTAAATCAGATTAAATGGATCTAAAAGCGAAGAACCTTCGATAGGAGGCCCTATTAGCGATGGAAATAACCCTCAATACCCAAGCGTAGGAGTATTCTTCCAAGGATGACCTTAAGCCCTTACCATCAATTTGTTGTTCAAAAAGAAAAAGTGTGGAAAGACTTGCCTGAACGCGAGCGAAAAATTCTTGTTGAGATTTTGGGGCAAGACATCAAAAATCCAATGCGCGTGATGGATATTATTCTCTGTGCAAGCCTGGGCTCCCAAGCGACCATTCATGCTGCGCTGACCAACCTTCAAAAGGCCGGTTATTTGCGCTACACTTCTTACAGGGCAGATGGACGGAGCAAGTTTATTAGCTTGGCCCCAAAGAGCGTGTCCTTATTCAAACGTCTAGATAAATTAATGATTGCCTGCTCTAAGTCGGAACAGCAAGTAGCGGCTTAGCATAGTAAGACCTGCCCTTGCGCTAGATGACTGTGTATCGGTTTCATTTAGAAGCTTTCTATGTAATACCAAAAATCATCCCCAATATTGAAGTCCATTGTATTTTGATGATGAGTGATGGCTTCAACAATCCATCTAAGCCACTACTAGTAAATACCCTAACCCCAAGTAGCGGAAAGTTTGCTGCCAATGCAAATAATTACTAGAAAACATTCCTCAATATTTTCATTTTACATTTTCTATAAAATAGAATAAATTGTACTGACAATCTCGATATTCTATTTAATAAAGTTATCTGCCATGTTTCAAATTACACAGCTTGATACTGACTCTGGTTTTATTCTGGTGGAGGATAAAAACTTTGGGATTCGGTTTGCATTTAATGAACCCGAGCTAAAGAATGCCGTGATTATTGATGACTATGATTTACATATCACCACTACAGATGGTCAAGAAAAAGTTATCCCCATTTTAAGGCGTTAGGCGGCAAAAGTCTGCTCACACCATCAAGCCCACATCAAGACTACATCAAACTCCAATACGGAGTAGTCAAACTCTTGCTTGCTTCTTTTAGGTTAACTTAGTTTGCCGTAAACAACATACCTATCTCGACCGTTTTGTTTGGCCATATACATCGCTTTATCGGCCATATCAATCAAATCATCGGTTTTATTTTTTTCAGTTACCAACATGATCGCTACCCCAATGCTAACGGATATTTGGGGCTTAATATCGGGCATGAAATTAAACCGGAGCGCGCGCGCTGCTGACAAAATAGTATTAGCCAATAAGACCGCGCCATCCTCATCGGTATTAGGTAACACCACTACAAATTCTTCACCACCCCAGCGATAACATAAATCCAATGGGCGATTAACGGAACTTTTAATAGTCTTGGCTACAGCCTTTAACGCT
>CAISKC010000469.1 GCA_903885895.1 uncultured Legionella sp. | reverse complement strand
TCATATTCTTACTTTCATCGATTACTCTATCCCAGCAAATCAAAAACGCCTCTGGGTTTTTGATTTAGATGCTCACAACGTATTATTTCATACTTATGTGTCACATGGACTAAAATCCGGTAACTTAGAATCACATTTTTTTTCTAATCGATTTGACAGTAAAGCGAGTTCTATTGGAGTATATCGCACCAATAAAACCTATTATGGTCGGCATGGATTGTCATTGAAATTAGATGGATTAGATAAAGGATTTAATGACAATGCTGATTCACGGACCATCGTCATGCATGGTGGCTGGTATGTTGAAGAGGGCTTTATAAAAAAATATGGCCGCGCTGGACGCAGCTGGGGATGCCCTGCTATACCCGATCAACTGACCGATTCTCTCATTAATACCATCAAAGACAAATCATTATTTATCGTCTATTACCCCAGTATAGAATGGTTTGCAAAATCTCGATTTTTACAATTCGATACCAATGATTTACTCGTCATCACCGCCGATTACTACCCTATCAACTCACTGGCTGCCGACTCGGAAAAGCGCGAAGATATTCTATTAGCACAAGTTCAAAAAAAACAAAAAAATCAAGAAACAGAAATCATTTTAGCCATGCCCGCTGATAAATATGCTCTACTTTTTCAAACAAAAGTCCCATTAGAAAGGATGCTACGGCGCCAGATTGAAGACCAAGAATATGTCGCCCTATCCAAAACAGAATTCGATCATTTATTGAGTATCTACCCACAAAACAACGCCAGTTTTCAAAATATTTACTTTATCATGCCAGAAATCAAAATGACGCGCGGATATTATGCCACCGAAATGCATAAAATGAACTTTGGCGCCATTACAGCGGTACAACCCAGCAATCCGCTCATACCAGCAGATAGCAGCTACTATACCGTGCAATTTGCTAATCACGCAGCAGTATCCCTGAAAACGTCACATCGCTTCATTCGTTGGTTGGGACTATAGAAAAAAAAGAGAGAATCGCTTCGCACCATTCATCGTCTACATTCAAGCAAGGAATTAAAGTCACAGATTCCCCACCTAGGGTATGCCACAATGCACGCGTCCGCATACCAATCTCTTCCAAGGTCTCTAAACAGTCAGCAACAAAAGAAGGACAAGCCACTGCAATCCGTTTGATCCCTTGTTCCGCAAGTTGTTGTAGCCGTTCTTCCATATACGGCTGGATCCAAGGGGTACGTCCTAATCGAGATTGAAAAACTGTCGTGTACTGATGAGCAGACAATTGCAATGCTTGCGCCAACAAATACGACGTTTGATAACATTGTGCACGATAACAATTAGACTGTAATAATGGTTGTGACGTCACGACACAATCCGTTGCACACAATGGATCGCATCCAGCCTGTTGAACCTGCTGTTGTGGTAAACCATGATATGAAAAAATTAGCATATCCTGTCCTGCGACATCAGGCGCTATACGATGTGCTAGTGCTTTAATAAAAGCAGGATGCTGATAAAACTCACGAACCACGGTAACATCAGGAATAAAAGTTTGTTGCGCCAATCGTTTAAACACCATCTCCAAACTCGAACCCGTTGCCGCAGAAGAATACTGCGGGTATAAAGGTAAAATCAGCAGACGATCGCAATCCTGTAAATCCAACAAAGCCTGCTCAAGGCTTGGCCGCCCATACCGCATTGCTAGAACTACTTGATACGTGACGCCTAAAAACGCCTGCAATTTATCCCGCAGTTCTTCTCCATGAAATCGTAAGGGAGAACCACGTTGCGTCCAAATCTGCTGATAGGCATGCGTTGTTTTCGCCACGCGCAAAGGCAAAATAACGCCATACAATAATAAAAATCGCAAAGGGGCGCTCAAAGAAACCACGCGCTTATCCGCTAAAAATTCACGCAAATAACGCCACACACCCGCAAAATTGGGCGCATCTGGTGTGCCCAGATTAATCAGTAAAAGACCTGTTTTCATTGAAAGTTCGAAAAGTAACGTTGGTAAATTTTATCATAAGTCCCATCATCCATCATAGCTTTGATGGCCTTGTTAATAAACTCCATGACAGATAGGTATTGCGTTGTTGACATAATGGCATAGCCATTGCCAAGATAAGCAGGCTCACCAATAAACTTGTATAACCCTTGATTAGCATTATACCAATAATTCGTGGCATACCTATTCGTAAAAATCACATCCACGGACCCTGCATCTAATGCGGCTAAAAGCTCCGACACGGTATAATACGGTTTGATTTTAGGCTGTTCTTTGAAAATATGCTTGATATACATATCCGAATCCGTATTGACCTGAAAAGCACCCAATCGGACACCGATGGTTTTCTTAGGAATATCAGAAACTGTTTTAATCGACGAGCTCGTCAAAGTCATAAATTGCCCATAACTCGGCAAATAAGGCAAACTCAAAATCAATCCATATAAACGGAATTTAGGAATAATAATGCTATTCATCGCAAAATCAATCCGCCCCTCTTCTAGGGCTGGGATAATTTGACTCGCACGCACCGCTTTGAAAATACAATCCTGGTGCATACGACCACAAATTGCATTCATGATATCGATTTCAAATCCAATAAAATGATCTGCACTGTCTGTTCGCGTCGACATGGGTGGATTAATTTGATCAACACCAATCACCAATGCCTTAGCATAACCTACAACAGGTAAAGTGATACTGAGCAAAACGCCAACAATCCGTATCCATCTCATATCCGCTTCCTATGCAGATTTTACTCATTAAAGGAAACAGGCGACTGACCCCATTAATAAGAAACCAATGATAACAAAGCTAAAATAGCGCAAATTACAGCATCGTTCTACCATGACACATTGCTCTAACCCATGCAAGGTTCCCAAGTATAAAAAAGTACCGGCTGAAATCGCGATTAAAATAGGATCAAAGATGGTTTGGGTATGTACACCATGCCCCAGATACCAGCCCAAATAAATACCCAATGGTGTCATCAAAGCAAAAATTAAGAATAAGACGATACCCTGTACTTTAGGTAATGAACATTGTGCTAATTGCATAGCAATGGCAAAGCTTTCCGCCCATTTATGAGTTATGATGGCCAAAAACAGCATAATGACTAATGAATAATCCTGACTAAATCCTAATGCCGCACCTAAGACTAGCGAATGGATAGACAACATTAACCAGGCTAACAGTGCAAAAGCAGGATGATTGCCTTGCCGGTGATGATACAGTTCACGCCCAACATGTTCAAACCATAAAAATAATAAAAAAACCAACCCTGTAATCAGATATGCCAACGGATATTGGTACCCGCGCTGCGCAAATTCAGATGCCGACTCTGGTAATAAATGTAATAACCCAGCTCCTAAAAATATACCGGTTGCTAAGGTTTCTCCAATAGGAAAATCAACCAGTTCCGCTTCCTTTTTTCTTTTTTTAAAGGGATACCACCCAGCAAGTAAAATAACTAAAAAAACACTCAGTCCAAAAAATATTTTAAGGGTTACTGTCGTCATGATTATCCTTTGTGTTCATTACATTGTAGCCAACTGTGTCGACATAATAATTCAATATTCCCAAGTTCAGGATAAAGACTGACATCTCGTTGCACCCTATCTTCCAATTCTAACCATTGTTGAAATTGTTTACCCAATTTTATCTCGACTGTAATGCGTCCATCTAAATAATGTAAAACAAAAGATTGAATCTCTGGAAACGCTTGCTGCCATTTATGAAATAATTTTTTTTCCAAATCATGACGCGTCGGCAAATTTTCAGAGGGTGATAACAGCTCATCATCCTCTGGATCAACATGCACCGTCACATCTTTAATCTGATCATTTGAGCTCATTAGAGAAAGATGTACCCTTTGTGCAATTTGATGCCCCTCAGATACCGAAATCAAAGGTGATACCAAAATATGTACATCAACGAAAATATCGCTTCCCATTTTACGATTGCGTAATTGATGCACTTTACACACCCCATCTACATCAGCGATCTCACGTCTAATTTCTTCGACCTGTACCAGGTCAACCCCTGTATCCACCAACTCTCGGATACTATCCCAGCCATAATCCATACCCATTTTAATAATCAAACCACCCACTATGGTTGCTGCAAGAGGATCGAAAAATGTATAGCCACATAAACTACCTATGATACCGACTAGGACAATGCCCGAAGACGCTGCATCGGAACGATGATGCCAAGCATTGGCAATAATCAAAGGCGCTTGAATACGTTGCCCCACGCGTTTCGTCAGATAAAATAATATCTCATTCGCTACAATAGAAACGGCCGCAATGGGAACAGCCAAATAATTTGGAATCAGAATCGTATGCGACAAAATGTGCTGAAATGAATCCCAGGCAATACCAATCCCGGTCAAAATCAACAATAAAGCCAGCATCATCGTCGCAGCTGTCTCTATACGTTGATGACCATAAGGATGCTCTTCATCTGCGTCCTGATTTCCATATTTGGAAGCAAATAAAACCATCACATCGGTAAATAGATCCGCAAACGAATGTAGACCGTCAGCAATCAAAGCGTGCGAGTAGAAAAAAAAGCCCCCTAATATTTTTGTGATGCCCAAAAAAATATTGACGGCGCCTCCGATCAAAGTCACATTACGAGCTTGTTGATAGCGATGATGTCGATGCGTCACAGGTTTTCCTAACCAATTAAATTTAAAAATTCTAGACGACTACTGGGATTATTTCGCATATCGCCCAGCATCACAGAAGTAGTTAAAACCGAATTTTGTTTCTCCACTCCGCGCATCATCATACATAGATGTTTTGCTTCTATCACCACTGCGACACCTTTTGCATCAGTAATACTTTCAATACACTGAGCAATTTCAGCAGTCAATCTTTCTTGAATTTGTAAACGTCGTGCAAAATAGTCCACAATTCTCGCCACTTTTGACAAGCCGAGCACTTTGCCATTCGGTAAATAGCCAACATGACAAGTTCCCAAAAAAGGCAACAAATGATGCTCACATAATGAATACATTTCAATGTGCTTCACGATCACCATCTCACTCATATCTGAGTCAAATAATGCATCATTGATAATATCATCCAAGTTTTCTTGGTACCCTTTGGTCATGTATTGTAAAGCTTTCGCCGCCCGCTTTGGCGTATCGCGTAATCCCTCACGATCCAAATCTTCACCCAGTTCTCGTATAATTTGTTCAAATGACTGCTGCATATGTCTCACACCTTAAAAACGTTACCCCGGAGGCCAAGCCATTTGACGCCCACCCAAAAGATGCAAATGAACATGATAAACGGTCTGCCCACCTTGTTGATTCACATTAAACACCAAACGATATCCCGCATCATCCCCATTCTGAGCAATGGCCAATTCTCGTGCTTTCAAAATCAACCGACCCAAGATGATACCATCTTCTTCAGACGCATCATTAATGGTAGCAATATGGATTTTAGGAATCAGCAAGATATGCACTGGTGCCTGTGGCGCAATACTATGAAATGCCATCATATCAGCATCCTCATATACCACGTTGGCGGGTAATTGTTGCTGCACGATCTTACAAAATATGCAATCCATCATTGCCTCACATAAAGATATTAAGCTAGTTGACAATTCTACTAGCTTAGCCAAAAATGATTTTAAACGGTTATGTTTCCTGGAACAAGGTTAGAATGGCCAGCATAGGACATTATTTTTTATGCATCATACTATTATTCTCAGCAATGGCCTATGCCAAAAGCGCTAAAACAAGGTCAGATATCGTGTTTCAAAGCAACATTATTGCCATTCCAGATCCGATTCAATCACAAATGCGTAACAGTACTTGGCATCCAAATTGCCCCATTCCCATCCAACAGTTGGCCTATATTAAACTGAGTTATTGGGGTTTTGACGCAAAGGCACACGCAGGTGTGCTCATTGTAAACAAAGAATTAGCGTCTGAGGTCGTCGCTATTTTCAAAACTCTCTTTGAACATCGATTCCCTATCCAACGCATGGAACCTATAGAAAACTTCCAAGGCGATGACCATCGTTCTATGGCCGCAAATAATACGTCTGCCTTTAATTG
>CAISKC010000468.1 GCA_903885895.1 uncultured Legionella sp. | reverse complement strand
GCTCCCCCCACAGTTGGTATAGAAGGAAACGCTTGTTCAGCAACTTTAGACGGCTGCGTCACATCCTCCAACCCAGCCAAAGCAGACGTGTGCGCATCAAACCCAGCTTCATGTAATTCTTCGCTGGTATACCCCGCTGCTTTCAACTCCGAAGCACTCATACCGGCTGTTTTCATATCGGCAGCAGTAAATCCAGCTGTTTTCAACTCTGCGGCAAGATATCCGGCTTGTTTTAATTCCGCTGCAGTCAATCCAGCTGCTTTCAAATCAGCTGCAGTAAACCCTGCTGTTTTCAACTCTGATGCTAAAAATCCTGCATCTTTTAAGGCAGCGGCATCATAACCCATCGCTTTAAGTTCTCCCGCAGAAAATCCTGCTGCGCGTAAATCTTTAGCAGAGAATCCAGCTGCTTTCAAATCAGCTATAGAAAATCCTGCATTTTTTAGTTCTGCCGCAGTGAACCCAGCTTCTTTTAAATCTGTGGCGGAAAAACCTGCCGCCTTCATAGCAGCAACGCTACATCCTAATTGCTGTTTAATGCTAGCGGCATTCATACCCAATTGTCGTGCTGCCTTGATCGTGTCAAGACTACAACCTGTCAGCCGACCTGCAGCAATGAGTCCCGCAGGTGTTAATGCCATTCCCACTGCTTTCAACTCATCTGGCGTAAACCCTACTGCCAATAACTGCGCTGGCATAAACCCAGCCTTTGCTAACTCTGATGCGCTATAGCCCGCATTTTTTAACGCAATTGCCGAGCAACCAGAGATATCATGAATCCGTTTAGCAGATACGCCTTTATCATGCCAAGCCTTTAACTGGTTCGGATCGCAGCCCGCACTACGCAATTGCCCATCAGAAACACCGCTATTATCCAGTTTTCCACTCATAGCCAACGCTTGTGCTGCCAACTCTGCAGGCGTAAAACCTGCTGCCGACAACTGATCTTGCGAAAATCCTGCCTCTGCCAAATCGGCTAATCCATATCCGGCTTTTCTTAAAGCATCAGCCGAACAACCACTGAGATCATGAATCCGTTTAACAGACACGCCTTTATCATGCAAAGCCTTTAATTGTGTCGGATCACAACCTGCATTACGAATCTCAGCAGCACTCACCCCGCTCATATCCAATTTGCCACCCATAGCCAATGCTTGTGCAGCCAATTCCGCTGGCGTAAAGCCTGCCGTCAACAATTGATCTTTTGTGAAGCCAGCTTGCATGATGTCCGCTAATCCATAACCCGCTTTTTTGAGCGCGTCCGCGGAGCACCCGCCAATATCATGAATCCGTTGCGCAGAAACACCTTTATCCCGCATCCTTTTCAAACTCTCTACATCACAGCCAGATTTGCGAATTTCCTCATCCCCAACGCCGCTGCCATCCAATCTACCACCCATGGCCAAAGCTTGCGCAGTCAACTCTGCAGGCTTAAATCCCGCGCGCTCCAAATCTTTTGTCGAAAATCCAGCCGCATTCAATGCACTAGCACTGCATCCAGCCAACTTCTTAATCATATAAGCACTCACACCCGCTAGACGCTCTCTCTTTAATGCTTCTTCACTACAACCAGCCTTACTCACGTCATCCGTAGACATCCCTACAGGAAGAATCGTATCCGCTGCTGAAATATCCGCTGGCGAGAAACCAGCAGCTTCCAAATCGCTAGTATTAAATCCCGCATTCATTAATGCCCTGGCGCTAAATCCCGCTTGCCGCAATTGTTCTGCGGTAAAACCTGCTGCTTTTAATTCGGCAGCAGAAAACCCGGCGTTTTTCAGCTCTAACGCACTATAGCCCGCCGCTTTAAGCGCCTCCGCACTGCATCCTGTCATTCTTCGTATGGCTGCAGCACTGACTCCCGTAGAACGCAATCGTCGTAATCCTTCTTGCGAACAACCTGCTTTCTGAACATCAGCCAAACTAACCCCATCTGGAAGTCCTCCTGCGCGAGCAATCGCATCTGGTGAAAATCCTGCGCCAGCTAATTCTCCATCCGAATAACCCGCATTTTTCATCTCATCCGCAGAAAATCCTGCACCGCGTTCCTCACAAGCCGTAAATCCACAAATTTTCATCTCCGGAGCGCAATATCCCGCGTCTTTAAACTGCTTCGCAGAAAACCCTAATGCCCGTAACTCTGGGCAGGGGCAAATTCGTTTCAACTCAGGTAAGGTAAAACCTTTGCGTTTCAATTGTTCACAAGTACACACTTGTTTAACGTCTTGTAAAGAAGCACCTGCATCCAATGCTTTCGCTAAACTATCTTTGCTACAATGCTGATCTTTTAAATTTTGATACCATACGGAAGATTGTGCGCCTTCGATATTTTCGCGAGCTAACGTTGAAAACCCCAGGCCACCATCCCCATGTTGGGCACCAACAGACTCGACACCTTCTCCAAATGCTTGGCTACGAATAATGGTTGGTATCGCACTTTTTCCTTTCGCTTGTGCTTCCTTTGCTTGCTCCACATTCTGCGTTTCTTGCAAAGCTGCATACTGAGCTGTCTGGTTCAAAGAACCTGGAATGGAGCGAATCCCAAGACCCCCGTGTACTACCCCAGATTTTTCACCTAACGGGTTAGTAGAGGAATACAATTTGGTAAATCCAATGACGACTGTGCCAATAAGTACCAATACAGTAAAAATAATGATAATACGCGTTCGCGTATTCGTGAAAAGTGCTTTGATGTTCTCTTTTTTGGTGGCCATCTTTATAACCCTTCTATCTTGAGTTGCATGACCTTACCGTGCCAAGAAACTAATAATACTGGAGACTTCTGCATTTCATATGCATGCATCCCATCTGCACTTGTCATACTGCCTAACCACCCGGGTGATAAAATAGTCAAATTGGTCCGCACAAACATTTTGTTATCCAACAACCAAGCATGCGCGTCACCACCACTCACTACCAAGCGCGTACTCCCAACTGGAGGAACCCCATCTAAAACGTGTAACAATGTGTCATTCGCTGAAGGCGGCAACCCCTCCTCCATAGGCATGCTTTTAGCATTGGGCCCATAGCCTTGCACCCTTAAATCAACACGGTAATCCACTGCTTTTTGACCTGGAATTAATGTTAGCATCACGGGTGTGTTTAACCCTGCCAACCGCACAGCCAAATTGCCGTAGTTATACATTTTAGTAGCTTGAATCATTAAAGTATTACTGGTTTTATCCCATTGAATATTGAATGAAGCAGGATCACCCAGATCAAATGCAGCAATGGGCCAAGGAGCCCCAGTTGAATCTAGAAATACCAAAGAAGATACAAATCCTTGTGCTAAACGAATCACAGGTGGTGTGGATCCAGGAGATAGATTCACAAATTGCGAGGTTGCCGTGGGTCTCGGCGGAGTCGCAGCGCTTGCAGCTTTTGCATATTCTGTTTCAGCAAATTTTTCCTTTAAAGTATGAATTTTTTCTGGGTCTAATGGAAACAATTGTGTCGCCACACCTTTGAAAGCGAGATCATCCAATGCCTTGCTTTCTTCATCAGAAGTTACCATTGCAGCAGATTGTCCACCACCAAAACCAGATGACGGTGCTGCCGCATCATGCGTTGGAGGCGCGCTGTCTGATTGAGGTGGTTGCTCTGTGCTTTTAGCTACATTGGAGTTTGATGGTGCTCCCGGATTAGAAACAAGAGGTGATGACGGCTCTTTAACCATATTAGGAGAATTTTTCGCCATATTTTTTTGCAACACCTTCAATTGTTCCAAGGCTTGCGATACAGAAGGATTTTCGACTGCCCAAGCCGGCGTCATAACAACCATCAGATACAATACATAGGTGTATAACGCCGTCATCCTCATGATGTCACAGATCCTGATGCAGGTGCTGATACAAATTGTGAAATACCAATACCACGCGGGAAATTCAAAGGATCTACGCGTGTTACCAACATCGTAACCACCAGATTTTGTTGAGAGAATTCACTCGCACTTTGATAAGTTACCAACATAGGCATTTGAATTCGCCATGCGTATCGACCATTCAAAATCCCTTTTTGCAAAATAACAGGCGCCATTGTGGCGACTGCAGACACGACTAATTTTTTCGCTTTCACAGCTTCAAGGTTATTAGATGCCGCCAACGCCGAGATAAACTGGTCCCAACCTTCAGCTGTAAAAAATCCAGAAGATGCAATCAATTCTGAACGATAATTCACAAAATTGTACGAAAATGCAGCGATCGCCGCCTGGTTTGCCCATTGCAAAATCGCAGAATCAGATTGATTTGGTTGGTTTAATGGTGTCAATGGCGTGATCCGGCCATTCACACTCGTTGCAAAATAGCGTGGCTCAGGTGGGTGAAGAAGAAGATACGTCAACAAACTAGCCAACACAAAATTGACGCAAATGGAAAACATCAAAATGAAGATCATTTTCCGT
Organism: uncultured Legionella sp.; assembly: GCA_903885895.1. Taxonomy (GTDB): domain Bacteria; phylum Pseudomonadota; class Gammaproteobacteria; order Legionellales; family Legionellaceae. Next base: position 5,761 of record CAISKC010000468.1, on the reverse strand, counting down.
TGACCATCACGGTAAAAATTATTACGCAGCATCACTGCGGTCAGCGCATCATCAGCCATACTATCCTCTCACTGTGGTATTGCCCTAGCAGTACTATCAGCACTTGTGTCATCAGCTAACAAAGGATGAGAACTATAATTGGGTTCATCCAACGCTACCAACGACACCGGCGCCGTTTCTCCATATGTCGAATAGTAATCAGGTTCAGGTCGTTTAGAATAAGTATAAAATATTCCGAGGCCTAAACCTATACTAATAAACACAGAAACCAAGATCACTGTCTCTATCTTACGATATGCTTTGATATAAAACTGTTTGGAAGCTTTAATTAAATTCCAAGCTTTTACACCCATTTTATGACCCCATATAACAAATAATCACTACCCTGAAACCTCTTTAAAGAGAATCTCAACTCTAGCATTAGGAGAACTATCAGAGCATGACTCTCTTGCGGCAGTTATAGGCTTATTATTCCCGAATCCAGCTGTAAATACCATGCCTACTCCTATATCTTGCGACCATAAATATTTTCCCAAAACTTTCGCACGCGTCTCAGTTAAAACCTGTGTTCTGGCTGCAGATTGACAGTATTCACTATAAGCATTCACTTTCACTGCAAGTTTACGATAACCTTGCAAATAAGCGATCACATCATCCAATAGCTGATAAGAAGACCATCTCATCTTGGGTGACTGGTTATAAAATAATATCGCAGCAGGAATGCTAATCATATATTCATCCCCAATAGTAATCACCTGAACGTTCTCAGCACCTAGTTTTTCAGACACATCCCGCAGCGAATCATCGGAGGTATCTTCCATACCTGCTGCCAATTTCGGGCTATCATCAATAATTTGGGGCGTACACCCCAATAAAGCCCAACACAGAAGCAATAGGCTGCACATTGTTCTCAACATATCACTCCGAATGGATAACTTTAACGTAATAACTCACCCCGTAATAGAGAACGGAAATCGGACACTATCCCTATTAGAAATCAAAACATAGAACGCAAGCAGATACAAGTAATTTCCATTTTATGCGCCATTTTTTTAATCTTTGCTGGTTTCTGCAGCAGCTTTTCGTGCGCGCGTGATTTTCAGCGCTATCAGATTGACTTGTTCGGCCAGGCGGGCGCCATCTTCCATATGTTGCTCTTCGGGAGGGTAACTTGTAACAGATTGAAAATCTTTGATAATTTCATTCGCGACCTTACCAGCCATATTAGATTTTTGTCCCGTCAGGCGTTCGATATCAATCAGATGATCGCGTGTTTCTTGGATAGGTAATAATGCTTCTGCAAAAGCGGCTTTATCTTTCGCCAAAATAGGTGGCGCTGAAGCTACTTGACGGAGCGGCGCAAAAATAGTCAGTACCCCTTTCACTTCTTCTTCAATCACATCTTCCACTTGCTCCGGTTCATTATGCCGATGGAAAGCCAATAACACGGACACACTACGCTCAACTGGCTCAGCAATCACTGATTCACGCAATGATTGCGTCACAAGTCCGATCGTCTCACTTTCCACGACCAAATCAATATTAGGTTTGTCACTGGTCAAAATAGCTTGGAAGCCCATTAATTGTTTTTTTAATTTTTCTAAATACTCGTCTGCAGGGGGTTCCACTTTTAAGAACTGATTTATTTTCAATTTTTTCACCGGCTTGGGTGCAGCATAAAACATATTCACCCGCACAATCTGAGATCTAAAAAAGATATGTGCCTCACCTTCTGTTTGGTCTTTCAAATCCAATAAATCGATACGCGCCCGCTTTTCAAATGAAGAACTACGTGTATCCGAATAACTATTGGTCATGGAGTCTTCTTTAGTTTGAAAGGAATCTACTTTAGTAACATACGCTTCACCAGCTGTTTTCACGAAAAAGTCGTAAGTATCAACTGGATCCTCCAGTTTCATACAAATTTTAATATTGGTATTCGCCCCAATAGAGGCCGCTTCTTCTTTCGATGCTTTTTGAAACGCCGGCAAATCCTGACCGGCAAAAATAGCAGAAAACCCTAAGGACCGCGCCTGTGCAGGCACCACGGCAAATCCTTTCACCGCATAATAGCCATACTCATCTAAGATACAAATATAAGGTGTCGGTGCAGAAGTGGGTTTTCTTTCAATTACATCACGATAATCCCCTTCCACATCTTCCCCTAAACCAGATGCCATCATGGCCTTTAATGAGGATACAATAATTTTACCCAAGTTTGACAATTCGTCTGGAGACTTTTCCAAAGCCGGTAATAATACGACTAAAATACGGCGATTTAATACCACATCCTTGAAATCCACTTCGGCCAAATTGGTCCGAATGATATGCCCATAGGTATCCGCTAACGATGAAAAGCTACGTACCAACTGCATGGTGATAAAGCCATGCTGCTCCAAAACCTGCGATACTTGCTTCCCTTTTTTTTCTTTATTATACCCTGGCAACGTATCCAAATAGTTACGCAACGGATCCGTCACTAATTTGGGAATTTGATCAATATTGACAGACTCTTGGTCATCACGGGGAAAGACTTTATCAATCACGATAGATTCTAAGCGCGTCAAAGCAAAATAATTTCGGATAGTATTCGCATCCAATAATATTGACCCTTCATCACGCATGTATACCAATAACCGCATCAACGCTTCCACAAACGCAATAGCACGGCCTTTCCACATATCACCATCGCCACCGCCAGCGCTTTCACCCATTAGACTGACCACTAATTGAGTTAACATACTAGAAGAACCTTGGCAGAACGGATTCAAAGTGTTGGATAATCTCCGTTCCTGAGGACCGACGATGTCGCGTGCACCTGTCATAAAATTAATAATGAGCAAATCATCTTCGCGCCCCATGCTACGCACCATGGAGAATACCTTGGCGTAAAGGCTATTATCCCCTTTACCATCCACATAAATGAATCCACTGCTTTGCACTAAAGCGTTATACGCAATCGATACCAAGGCTTCTGTTTTACCACTACCTGTGGAACCAAAAATAAGTACGTGAGTCCGCATATCTTCATTCGCAAACCAGATCTCTTTATTGGTTTGTTTTTCATTACCAAAAAAAGCAATCCCCCGCGACATATAGGGCAATTTGATACCTGGTTTTAAATCATTATAATCTTTCACTCTCGCAATTTGGGGTAAACGAAACGGTAATTTATGCTCTCGTGTCACCGCGTATACAAACATCACTATCGTTAATATAAAAAAAATCACTGCCGCTTGAGACACGTAAAAAATACCCGCAGCACAGGAGAGCAACACTACAGCAACATTGGTAGGACTCTCGAAAAAAGACACGAAACGCTGCCCGAGCGTACGGGTATCACGTAAGAGGAGATTTGGATCGATTTCATTTTTTGAATAGACCCCTCTAATCATGGTTCTAACTCCTGTAATTCTTTCGGAGACAATTTAACCTCTTTGATCGCTATTTCTAAAGCTTTAATAGCCTCATCAATCATGGGAGCACGTGAACCACGTCCCATCGCTTTTTCTGCCTTCCAATGCGCAAATGGTCCCCCCACCTCAGAAAAAGGAGTCTGTCTTCCGACGCAATTGCACATATACCAAAGACGTCTATCTGTGGGTTTCAACCATAAAAAATCTGCACTCGGTACCACACCATCTTTGCGCGCGGCCTCTAATAAAGAGGCTAACACAGTGAGAAGATAAGCATGTCGCGATATAATATCTTGTACCAACTCGGTATTGATATGTTTCTTCAAAACCGCATCCACATCACCCGGATCAAGCTTTCCAGCAACAAAAGATTGATCTAATCTTGTTAAAATAGTCGTGGCAGACGTCTTATCCCGATTCATACGCGACATAAATATCGCAGCCAATGCCCGAACATGTATAGGACAACGTTCAAAACCATCCCAAGATGGCCCTAATTGCAAGGTAAATACACGTTTAGCATCACCGCGTCTTAAACCTGCTGTCAATTCTTGACCTGGAGAAGACGATTTATCTAATAAGGCATCCGATTTTTTAAGTAATTGATGTTTACGTGCAAACTCCATCGGGGTCATCGCCATAGCCCATGGCCCAGAATTTACGTCACAAGCCACCAAATCCTCTTTAACAACCGGCATAATAGATGGCCAATTTTCTTGTTCTTGCTCCCGGAGTGTCGACATCGTATGTCTTCTACGATATTTTAAAGTCACATCTGACCGATATAGAATAAATGCAAACACTAACATCATTAAAATAATAGGATATCGGCTATAATCCCCGACATGCTTCGTAAACTCCATCAATTGCGACCAATCTACCAGTGAAGGATTTAAGGTCTGCATAAGTAAGATGTCATTCTTTAACGCAGGATCATGAACAAAATAACAAATGAATTTCGCTTGAACGATATTAAAGGCAAAAACAAAAGAAACAATATACTGACGTGCGCCTCGCCATGTGACGTAGCACATAAAAACGAGCATCACCATAATCCAGACTGGCGTCAGAGAAGTATCGCCGGATGACTGTTGTTGTTGTGCTGCCATTCATTTCCTCCATGACGATGTTGTAAGTATATAAGCTCTATTAACAATTCGCCAGTAGAGTCTGTCGCTATTTCTACTACCTTGACCAACATAACACATCACGTCTAGATGACCTGCCATTTTGGCTCAATTTAGCCAATTATCAGAAGAGCTAATAAGAAATCAATTTTGACAAAGTTATACAATATAATTTATAATCATCAAACACATAAATTACATCAAGAGACTAATTAATGAACAATAAATTTTTTTATAATATTTGTTTCCTCGTATGCGCCCTATTTATCATACAAACTCAAGCCTTTGCTGAGCCTATCAATCTTGGTTTGTTAAAACAGGATTTGGTGGATTATCACGATTCTGGTAAATACCTCAATGAAATCAAATCTGTCGCAACGCAAGCAATGACTTATATCGATCAATCAGTAGAAATCAATGAACATCTACCTCAACCTAAAAAGCTCGCGATTGTTTTAGATATCGATGAAACCAGTTTATCTAACTTTTCTAATATGAAACAAAATGATTTTGCCAATATCCCAGATAAGATTACAGCACAACTTTTAGCAGCCGATGAACCAGCTATTCAACCTGTGCTCGATTTATATACGAAAGCATTGCAGAAAAATATTGCTATATTTTTTGTAACGGGACGCGACCAAACCTTGGCTGAAGCTACCACACAAAATTTACAAGCAGCAGGCTATATGTCATGGTCTGGATTAGAGTTTCGACCTGCCCATGCCTCCAGTAGTGCTTATAAAATAGCGACACGTGCAAAAATAAGCAATCAAGGGTACACAATCATTGCATCCATTGGTGATCAAGAATCTGATCTGGTCGGTGGATATGCTCAGCGCACGTTTAAATTACCCAATCCTTATTATTATATCCCCTAACGGTATCATCCCCGCGTAGGCGGGGATCCATCCCTGACAAAGTACTGAGCAATCTAATCTAAGCAGAGAGCCCCCTCTTAGGCTGGCATAATCGTTCTTTTAAACTGGACTTTGGCCTTTTTTGAAAACAAGGAAAACATATCGTCTTTGCGAACGCAGTGATCCAGACCGATTTTCAATTGAAATTCCGAGCTAAATTGATTCACTAACGCTCGCAAAGACGAGTTATTAGCCAATTTTATAAAAAAGGCTAAAGCCGAGTTAAACCCTCTCTATTTTCTGAGTCAACTCCAAACCCGATACAAGCTTATTTTATAAGGTTTCACGCCGACTCTAG
>CAISKC010000467.1 GCA_903885895.1 uncultured Legionella sp. | reverse complement strand
GTTTTAAACGTTTGATATTTCTAAATCGTGTTGTAAAAATTGCAGAGAAGAAGACTATTTTGTTTGCAATCTATGACAAAGATGCTAATGAGTACCCCATCTCACTAAATGAATTGGCTCAAATTTACGATAAGCTGAAAGTACCTAAAAAACAAGGTCAGCTAAAGAGCTGGAATGAATTTCGTCAGAAGTATCTGGGTACCTGGAGTGCAAGAACGGAACCTTCTAAGCTTACAGATTTAATGTATCCTTTGTTTAACATGGTAAACACCTACTTTTCTGAGGTAAATGATGCTGATTTGCAAGGCAGTACGCAAGTTCAGTTAAATCAATTTTACCAAAATAATCTGCGCGGTTTAAAGATTGAAGATGCCAACTGCTTTTATGGTCAACCTATAAGAATAGATGCTTCGGAGGTTGAGCCTCTTTATTTGTCTGAACTTATGATCAAACTTATGCGAGCTCAAGATGATCTGAATTCTGTTTTGCCGCTAATGGTGAAATTAGCAGTTTGGATAACGATGCAAAATCCAGCTATGTTGATTGATCACCCTATGGTTGATGCTCTATATCAAAATAATGAAATGGGCCCTTATTTTACGCTTATAAAATTAGCTGATGAACTGAAACAATTATTATCGTATCAGAAGGAATTGGACTCGGTTGAAACATAAGCTATTAGGGCTTTACGTGACAAATTACGTTCGGTGCATATTGAAGATGATAGTTGGTTTATAGAGTTATTTAACATTTTTTCAGAAAGAGATCGTCATAATAAACTTGTCACGTTTATGGATATTGGTAGGTCAGGTCCTTTAACGGGTTCTTTTGAGTATGTCTATAATCGGTCGGGTGCCAATGCACAGTATATCCGCATTGCACAATTACTATCTGGTTGGGGTGTTTTAAGGCGTTATCAAATTGAAGATTATTTTCTATTATTGATGCAGGAATTGGAAAGTCCGGTAGATAGTGTAACAGGAGAATTACTTTCATCTCGCCCTTTGTCACATTATGTGCGTCCAGAGCACGATCGAACATATCTTGCTTTGTTGGATAATTCTGAAGAGAATTATCATGTTAATATGAAATGTTTCTATGATGTGAATCGTGAAAATTCTGCCCCTTTTTCTGTAAGAGATTATGAATATATAAAAGCATATTCTGCGCCTAAATTTCGGCAATATCCACGTGTTCCTCTGTATTCGAAATATCCATTGAAAAATACTACGTTACAAGCGTTAGTAGATCTAGTTAATCATAGTTTACATCATGAAGCTGCTCAAGATGGCGATGGTTATGCATTAAGAAAAGGTATCAGTCATTCGCATTTGCGTTTACCTGAAAAGGTCATTGAATATGAACTGAGTGAAAATAATGAATGGCTCACCTACCAAGTGAGAGATAGTTGGCGGTCTGATATAGTGCATAACGGTACAATTTCGCTTGCTAGTATGACGGATCGACAAATATTTTTTGCAGGTACTGATAATATCAAACGGCTTATGTTTATTTTACATACAGCTATAGTTAGAGGACATGCGCGGCCCAATCTTACTATAGGTAAATATTTTAACGCTTATGCAGCGTATGACGAGTTCCGTGAGTATTGTGAAGATTTAAGAATAGTTGACCCGGACGAATTAGTACGTTTGAATAATGTGAGTATGCGATATGGTAGTGCTGTTCGTACTTTTGGAGAAGTATGGTTAAATGGATTTCCTGATTGTATGTCAGCAGCTAGTAAATGGTTTTCAACTTTGATACTTGATTATTTACCCGAGGTTGAATTCTTAAAAGCTATTGAGAATGCTGGAGAGGATAGCAAATATTTAAGGTATGCACGTCGAGATTCTCAGCGTATATATGAGAGTTTCACAACCTATGAATTAGCTAGATCATTTACTGATTGTTTAAAAAGAAATATAGCACTTGGAAGGCAGCCGTTAACACATGAGATCGCAGGTATGTTAACGATTACCGATAGCGGTAGTAGAGTTCGTAGTCAAGTCAACCAGTTTTCTTTATTTGGTAGTCAAAACAAGCTGCGCCAACACTTGAGAGCGATACCTGTTTGTATTGTATCTTCTAGAGAGGGGAGTGGCCCTTCTGAATGTTCATCTGGGCAAACGTCAGATGAAGGCTCTAGTGTTGCATCTTCACTTGACTCGGGACTTGGAACTACATTTTTTTCTTCTTATATGTCATCAAAAGGTTCTATATCTGAGATCAGGTCTCCTGTCAGTTCATCGCGTTCTGGTTCTGTCTCTGAAGATAGTGATAGTAACGATGATGTCTGTTTGTTTGACTGTGAAGTTTTAGATTCAACTAAAGCTGGACTATCTTAGCTATTATTCATGTATCTTTGCTGAAACGCTGACATCATCACCTAGGGCTTTGGGACAAACCTCAGCTTTTTATAAATGAGGTGATTTATCAGTCCACAGCACGAACGGAACAGATGATATTTAAGTCATCGGTAAAACCACTAAGCCGTTCGTGTCACTTCGACTTCTTCTGATTTATTCCAATTGAGTAAGACAGTAGAAAAAATACCGGCAACGAGTCCCCAGAAAGCAGCCCCAATACCTAGTAAAGATAAACCAGATGCTGATACGAGGATAGTTATGATGGCGGCTTCTCGATGTTCTTCTGTGCCCAAGGCTACGTTAATACTAGATCCGATCGTACTGAACAGTGCTAAACCTGCGATGGATAAAATTAACTCATGGGGAAAGGCAAAAAATAGGGCAACAACGGTAGCGCCGAATGTCGCGATGAGGAGCCAACAGATGCCAGCAAAGATCGTTGCTTTAAATCGATGTGAAGGATTTTGATCGGCTTCTTTTCCAGTGCAAATGGCCGCTGTAATCGCAGCCAAACTGATAGAGTAACAACCAAAAGGAGCAAAAATGAGATTTGCTAAGCCTGTCAGGCCGATAATGGGGGATATAGACGGTTTGTATCCGGAGTTATTTAAGACCGCGATACCAGGAATATTTTGTGATGTCATTGTCACCACAAATAAAGGAATACCAATACTCATCAATGCTTGCAATGAGAAAATAGGCATTTGGAAAATAGGCGTAGAAAAGGCTATATGACATTGGTCAATCCGAAATAGGCCTTCAGCGCTGGCCATGGCAATACCCATCATGAGTACTAATATGATCACATACCTAGGAAAGAAACGTTTTCCGAACAAATAAGTGAGTAACATTGCACAAACCATCGGGGCTTGGTGCTGCATGGCTGTAAAGACATTAATGCCAAAATTTAATAAAATACCAGCAAGCATCGCTGATGTTAAAGCGCGCGGAATGTGCTCCATGACTTTTTGGAAAATGCCGGTTACGCCGGATAAAATGGTGAGTATGGCAGCAAAAATAAAGGCGCCAACGGCTTCAGGCATAGAGATACCTGATAAACTGGTAGCAAGTAAGGCTGCGCCTGGTGTTGACCAACCAGTTAAAATTGGCATGCGATAATATAATGAGAAACCAATTGAGGTTAAGGCGATACTTAAGCCTAATGCGAAGATCCACGAGCTAATTTCAGCTGGATTAGCGCCGGCGTTGGTTGCAGCTTGAAAGACAATGACTCCGGAGCTAGTAAACCCTACTAGTACAGCAACAAATCCTGCCGTCATATTAGAAAAAGAAAAGTATTTAGACAAAAATGTCTCCTAATTGTAAGTCCTACCGTAAGTCATCCTGAATGTGATGTTCTGCTCCTTTAGGGAGATCTCTCACTGTGTTCGGGATGACGTATGTGTGGAATTCTAATCTGTAGTTGATATAATTTTAACATAGTTCTCATAACGTTTCAGTGAAATTTGTTGTGATTTTACTGCCTGCAGAACAGCACAATTCGGTGTGTTCTGATGGGTGCAGTTGCGAAATTTGCATTGAGAAATATAGGGCCTAAATTCCCGAAATCCTGCTGCAACAGTAGATTGTGGCATGGTCCATAAAGAAAGTTCGCGCACGCCAGGTGAGTCGATGAGGTCGCCACCACTAGGAATATGGTATAAATAAGAATTGCTAGTCGTATGGCAGCCAAGTTGACTTTGTTCTGATACCGGACCTGTTTTGATGACTGGCGCGTCTTTTGGCAAGATATTCATGATCAAAGAAGATTTGCCAACGCCAGATTGTCCGACAAATACGGAGGTTTGCTGACGGAGAGATTTTTGCAATAAACTCAAATCTTGTGATGTAATATTGGTAAAGAGGATGGGGTATCCTAGCGGTTCGTAATGTTGTAGTAGGTATTGTTGTATATTTGCTGCGTCTAAATCAGTTTTGTTCAAAATAATGTAGGGTTGTAATTGTAATGTTTCAGCCATGACCAAATAACTATCTAGAAGTAGCCAAGATACAAGTGGTACTGGTGCAATGACGATCATCATTTGAGTGATATTGGCGGCGATGGGTTTCAACTTACCTTGTGGATCGGGTCTTCCCAAAACAGTTTGACGAGGTAAGACATTTAGGATGACACCTTGTGCAGGGCCTTCAGATTGCCAAACGACGCGATCGCCAGCTACCAAGGTCTCAATATGTGGTCGAATGGCGCAACGAATAGCTTGGCCTTGTGTGTCTTCAACATGCGCATAACGAGTATGCCGTGTGATGACTAATCCTTCTAGTAAGGTTTTGTCATCGAGCTGGTGACGCAGATTTTGTGAGCTGTTTGGTGGCTGTTTATAAAAGCGCTTTTTACGCATAATAGGGTATAGTCAGATGATGAATAATATGAGGATAGCATGAAAGATCATTACTTGCTTCAATATCAGAATCTTGGAGAATGCTCAGTGAGTGTATGTCGTGAGAAAACCTTGTTAGGGAGTGAGTACCTATCATGAAAGTATATCTTGTGGGTGGTGCGGTTCGAGATCAATTATTAGGTTTACCTATTCATGAACGCGATTGGGTGGTGGTCGGCGCGGAGCCTGATACGTTACTTAATTTGAATTACCGTCAAGTAGGACGTGGGTTTCCAGTTTTTTTACATCCGGAAACTCAGGAAGAATATGCCTTAGCGCGTACCGAAAAAAAATTAGGAGCTGGGTATTATGGTTTTACTTGTGATACCAATTCTAAAGTGACTTTAGAGGAAGATTTGGCTAGACGCGATTTGACTATCAATGCCATGGCTATGGATAGTGATGGTCATCTCATCGATCCTTATCAGGGGCAACAAGATATTCGCCGCAAATTATTACGGCATGTCTCGGCGGCTTTTGTGGAGGATCCCGTGCGGGTATTGCGAGTTGCTCGCTTTATGGCGAGGTTGCAACCGTTGGGGTTTGAATTGGCTTCTGAGACGCGTGTTTTGATACAGCAGATGGTGAGAGCCGGTGAGTTAGAACATTTGGTTGCGGAACGTGTTTGGCAGGAATGGCAACAAAGTTTGCAAGAAAAAAACTCTATGGCATTTATAACTACATTACGGGCTTGTGGCGCTCTGCGTGTGATCTTACCCGAAATTGATAGGTTATTTGGTGTGCCAAATCCTCGTATTTATCATGCAGAGGTGGATACGGGTGTCCACAGCTTGATGGTTTTAGAGGTGGCAGCTAGTTTGTCGAATGATCCTGTCGTGCGTTTCGCTGCATTCGTGCATGATCTGGGGAAAGCCTGTACGCTAATTGAGATCTGGCCTAAGCAAACTGATCATGAGAACTTAGGTTTGCCGGTTATCGCACAATTATGTCGACGTTTGTCCATTCCCAATCGTTATCAAAAATTAGCATTGCTTGCGGCACAATGGCATTTGGCGATTCATCGCTTATCTCAGTTATCCGCATCTGAGATTGTGGACATCTTCATGTGCACCCATGCTTTTCAAGATGATAGCTTGTTTGAGAATTTACTGTTGGTGTGTGAAGCGGATTCACGTGGCAGGGGCTTACAACCTACCGCAACTCCGCAAGATTATCGACAAGCACATGATTGGCGTGTACTATTGGCGGAATGCAAGAAAATTACGGCACAAACCTGTATTGAACAGGGTTATACTGGCGCAGCCATCAAAGATGCTTTGTATGCAGCCCGGGTCGCTTGTGTCGCTCGTTTTAAGTGAAAATTGAATGAAATCAAATCATAATTTAATTTGGATTGATCTGGAAATGACGGGGCTTGATCCGAAAAAAGAGCGGATCATAGAATTGGCAACGGTCGTTACAGATAGCAATTTGGTTGTTTTGGCAGAAGGCCCTTCGATTGCCATTCATCAATCCGATGAGCTATTAGCTGAGATGGATGCTTGGAATACACGACAACATAATCAATCTGGATTGGTTGCACGCGTTAAGGCGAGTCTGATTGATGAACAAGAGGCTGAACGACAAACCATTGCTTTTTTGCAGACATGGATAGATAGTGGTAAGTCACCGATGTGTGGCAACAGTATTTGTCTGGATAGGCGTTTTCTTTGTGAATATATGCCAAATTTGGCTGCTTTTTTCCATTATCGCCAACTGGATGTGAGTACTTTGAAGGAATTGGTTTTGCGCTGGAATCCTAGTCTTATGTCGGGTGTTGAGAAACAATCGAAACATTTGGCTTTAGACGATATCAAAGATTCTATTGCAGAATTGGTGTATTATAGACAACATTTTATCCAGGCTAAATAAAATGCGTGAAAAACTGTCTTTGCCCAATGCGGCAGAAAAATTACTTTTACATTCCTGTTGTGCGCCTTGTTCTGGAGAAGTGATGGAAGCTTTATTGGCTTCAGAGATCGATTTTTCCATTTTTTTCTATAATCCCAATATTCATCCTATTCAAGAATATGAGATCCGCAAACAAGAAAACATTAAATTTGCTGAACAACATGGTATTCCATTTATTGATGCAGATTATGACAAAGATAATTGGTTTGCCAGAATCAAAGGTTTAGAATACGAGCCAGAACGAGGCAAACGTTGTACTGCTTGTTTTGATATGCGCTTTGAACGCACGGCATTGTATGCGTCGGAGCATGGCTTTCCTGTGATTTGTAGTTCGTTGGGGATTTCACGTTGGAAGGACATGGAACAAATCAATGGTGCTGGTCAAAGAGCTGCTGCGCGCTACGCCAATATGGAGTATTGGACGTATAATTGGCGCAAACAAGGTGGCGCTGCTCGGATGTATGACATTGCGAAACGCGAAAACTTTTATAAACAAGAATATTGCGGTTGTGTCTACTCACTCCGTGACACCAATACCTGGCGCAAAACCAACGGCCGTGAACGCGTAAAAATAGGCGTGAATTATTACGGCGATGAGGAAAAAGAAGCGTAGCGGGAAACGAAGTGCAATTCAGGGTTAGGTGAATGATGACCTAATGCCGGTTAAGTCTCCTTACAGTATTTTCTTTATTTATTATCAATACCAATCGCCAGAGCAATTGTTTGTTTTGTCATGTAGGGACTAAATTTTTTAGATGCGCATTCTAATATATGCCTATAGCGTTCATCCCACCACTCAATAATAGTATCTGTTCAATATTCTCTGATACAATTACTGCCGCTGTATGGACAATTAATTAGGTTTGTTTATGAAGGAGTTAATATGCTAGGACGTACACTCTCTACTCCGGATCGGCGTAATGATGACGGTGTGGCTAAAGAGTTTTTTTATCAGCAAAGCGAGTTGAAATTGTTAATATGAAGAATAATGGTCATATTACAGAGGAACAAGCGCAAATTATTGGCGATGCGATCAATCATTATGTTCAATTTAATGGTGGAAGAACACGCGGTGGATTTGAAAGAGGTTTAACGGAACTCATTGAAACGCAGCTTAGAGATTTATCGCAAACAGCAAACACAATTTTGATGTCAGGCTGTTAATTTTATGAGGTTTATAGTGTCTGCCAACTCATAAATTAGTAGGTGCTGATTTGCTTGATTTAAATACATGCTTCCAACATAGCTGAAATGCAAAGTTCTTAAAATGTATTAAACCATTTAAGAAGTTTCTTGCTACGCTTAAGTGTGTAAGGTGGATACAGCTCAGCGTGTCCACCAATGCTTGAAATACTTACTTGGGTTTCGGTTTGTTACTGAAAGGATTGATGTTAAATGGGCTAGATGGGTTTGCCCCTGCGCTACTGGTAGGGGCAGCGGGAGCTGCGTTTGCGGTCGGTGCGCCAGGTGTGGCGTTTGGTATATTGCTCATGACAGATCCGGCAGTTTTACCGAATGTTTCGAGAGTAGGACGGGCGCCTTCGCCCACTTGCTCCATACCCCCTCTGGCTACGCCTCCACCCATTGATCCGATCACCCGTCCAGGAATCGATGCTACCTCTGACGCTATGTTGGCGCCTGTCTTGACAAGTTTTTCAGCAGTGTCTGCTGCATTAGAAACAGCATTAGTGGCTGAGTTGGCAACTTGTGCCGGAACCTTAACAGGATCGCTTAATAAATTACCGTCAGGGTCTATTTTTTTCTTCGTTTTTGCATCAATTAGGTTACCGTCAGCGTCTTTTTTTTGCTTTTCATTTTCTTCATCCATGATGAGTGACTCCTAAATTAAATATGAAAATAGGCTAAAAATAGCAAATTGATATTATTATTTAAGGTTAGTATATAAACATGGTGTGTCAAGTAAGCCAGGTAGGTGGTACTGGTTTTCGCTCGGGAACTGTGTTAATGCCATTGAAATCAGTTCACAATGACGGTAAAAAATCAGATCGACTAATCTTGCTGTTGGCTGAATAATTCTAATCCTTGTCGATAGGCGTGACAGGCCGCTGTCTGTTGGTCCAATGTTTCTAATAGCGTTCCTAAGGCATGATAAGCTTGGATAGAGGGCTGAATTTGCAAACTTTTTTCTAGATGGTTTTTAGCGGTACCCCAAACTTGTTTGGTGAGGAATAATTGTCCGAGACATAAATGTAATTCAGCGGAATTGGGATCTTGGCGGAGCAACGATTCTATAAACGGGATGCGTACGTATTCTGCATTAAGCTGCCCATATAAGGCAATGAGCTCGGGGTTTTTATTGATTTTAAGACATTCTCGGATGCTTTTTTCTGCAATTTGGTATTGGAGATGATGTAATAAATAACGTCCATACCATGTTATGATTTCAGGATCATGTTTCAAATCATGTGGTAATGTTTGAAGCATTGATATGTTTTTTTTCTCAAGAACAGGTTGACTAAGCCAAATTTGGATTAGGTTCAGATAAGCCTGTCTTTTGATTTGGTGAATATCTTTCTCTGAGAGAGACGGGCTGGTTTTGAGCTTGGGTAAGATGACTAGCAAATCAGCCCAATTATGCATGGCTTGGTAGACTTGTATAAACAGTTGGATGACATAAGGGTGATCTGGTGCAATGATCTGTAATGCGTTGAGTGTGGCCAATGCTTCTTCCCATTCCTGGTTGTCTACTTGGAGTTGTGCTTGAGTGAGTTCAATTGCGATGGTTGCATCTGGCGCAGCAGCTTGAGCTTGATGTAAATATTGATCGCGCAACCGATGATCGCCTAATTTTTCAGCTGCTTTGGCAGCGGTTAGGTAATTAACCAATGGCTGCTCCACATTGGGTGCGGCTGCTATCAAATGTTTTTTGGCTGTGTGCCAGTGACCTTCGCTAAATTCAATCATGCCTTTTTTGGTTTTAGTTTGCGCGCGACTTAAGCGGCGCGTATCACGCCATTGCCGCCAATAGTGAGGGATCCCTACAATATTTTTAATAGTAAATAAAGCGATTTGGAGCAGAATGACTAAGATAATCATCGCGGTTGCTGCAACCCAAAAGGTTGATTCAATTGTCCAATGATGGATCATGATTAAGACGTATCCAGGATCATGTTGTAACCAGGTTCCCAAATAAACGGAAGCGAGCAATAAACCAAACGCAGCAATCATAAATAGTATCATGAGGGATCCTGTAAGTCAGGTGTTTGGGCCGAGCTTGAGTTGGGCGTGCTGGGATCGAAGAGTTGTGAGTAGGGATGCAGGGTTGGCATGGGAAAGACCACGGTTATTTTTTTGAGATCTTGTAAAGATTGAATCAGAGCTTGAGTTTGAGCATTATTTTGATTGAAGCCAAAAGAAATACTGTTGATTGCGGCTTGTAATGCTAAAGTATAGAGCGCTTCGCGTTGTTCGATGATCCCTAGTTCTGCCTGCTGGAGGTTCATACGAATGTTCTCACGTAACAATGCAATATAATCAGGGTTAAGGGGCGCTAAGGCGTCCTCATCCTGGTGACGAATGCTGATCAAGCCACGTAATTGCTGCATGCTGCTATCCCAATTAGCGCGCCAAGTAGGCGTTGGCTCAGCGGGCGTGGTAGGATTTGGACTCGATGCATGTGCTGGGTAGAATTGCGTACTGAGTTGTGCAATTTGGTTATTGATAGTAGCGAGTTTAGCTAAAATACCCTTGGTATCAATAGACGGGATTTGCATAATGGCCGTGATATCTAGTGCAATAGCCTGACGAATGCGCTGCACATTCGGGTGGTTGGAATGCGCTAGAATTTGGTCAGCATGTTGCAATAAATGTAAGGTAGTATTACTGTTATGTGACCATTCAGCATCGATTTGAGCTAAATCTAAATAATAACGTGCTTTCTGAATGTCCCAATCTTGTGTTTGATATGGCTGTGTTTGTATGAGCTGTTCTAGGTGTTGCTGATTTGTCACCATTTGTGTGCTTAATTCTTGCTGTGTTTGCCCAAGCTTTTGAATTTGAGTTTGCATGCTTTGCCAGTCTTTGTTTTGATGATTTTGTGTATTGACTGACGTTGTACTGTGCTGAATTTGAGTATGTAGTTTTTGATAGAGCACGATGGTTGTGCTGCTAAGCGCGATAGCCAGGATGCTAAGAATAAGGGTTCCCAAAGAACGCATCGATTCTTTTTTTACGATGCTTGCCTCTGGTAAAGAGGGGGGAGGGGTCGGTTCGCTGTTAACGGATATCTGGTCTATGCTCATGCATCAATCTCATCAATGTGGTTATGATGTCAGTATATTCTGAAAGAATCACTGTCTTGACATGATAACTATGTGCAATCTCTACCAGTCTTGGGCTAATCACAATCCATGGTTTGGATTGTAGCCAGGTTCTGGCGCCTTCTTCAAATAAGACAAATAAATTGTCAATCGCTTCGTGACTCAACATCAGTATAATATCGACTGCATCATCTTGCCATAATGCGTGCGTAAATGGCAGGTTTTTTTTGGGTAATGCACGTCGATAGACGCTGACATGATGTACCAGCGCTTGGCGCTTGAGCAAATGCGTGTCTAATAAAGGACGGCCTTTATCGCCAGAAATTAGCAAGATCGATTCCTGTTGAATCTTTTGCAGAGCTGGTAGCGCTAAAAGATGCTCACTGTCCGATATTTCTGGAATTTGGACATCTCTCACGTGGTGTTGCGCAAGCGCTGCGGCAGTGCCAGAGCCGATTGCGAAAGTCTGAATGCTCTGGGGCCAAGCGATCTGTTGTGTCTGTAAGCCCGCAAAAAAATAATGTACAGCATTGGTACTGACAAAAATAGCCTTTTGAATACTGACTAGAGAAGGGAACGATATTAGCCAATCTAGCGATAAAGGTTGGATCTCGAGTACTGGTAATGCCACGGGAATGCAGCCAGCCGTAAGAAGCATTTGGTTCATGACTTCTGCTTGATGTTTGGGGCGTGTATTCAGAACTCGTAGCCCGCCTATGGGTGGTTGGCGTGTAATAATTGTTGCGCTCCTTGTGCTAACAATTGTTGGGTGCAATCTTGTGCTAAATGAAAGGCTTGTTCTTGCTGGCCTGTACTGGATGCGGTTAGCGTAATGGTCCCATCTGCAGATAAAACTTTGGCTTGTAACAGTAGATCGGGTCCTTGTATGCGGCAATACACAGCTAGCGGGACATGACAATGTCCACCTAAGATGGCATTGACTTGTCTCTCAGTGGTCACACAGAGGGCTGTTAAGGGATCATTGAGCGCTGCGATTTGATTGCGTGTTTGTACGTCGTCCAAGCGACACTCTATGCCTAGAGCGCCTTGTCCGCAAGCTGGTAGCATCAGATTTTCTGGGATGATTTGTTGAATCTGATCTTGCAAATCCATGCGAATCAAACCAGCTGCAGCAAGAATAATGGCATCACAAGGGGTTGAGATAAGCTTAGCGAGGCGTGTTTGAATATTACCACGTAGGTCAATCATTTTTAAATCAGGACGATAAGCCAGTAATTGTGATTGACGGCGTATACTTGAGGTGCCAATGGTCGCTTGTAATGGCAAATCTGCTAAAGTGGTGTAGCGGTGACTCACGAAAGCATCATGTGGATTTTCGCGCTGCGATATAGCGACGATGCCCAATCCATCTGGTTGGATAGCAGGCACGTCTTTCATAGAATGAACTGCAATGTCAGCTCTATTTTGCAATAAAGCTTCTTCTAATTCTTTGACAAATAATCCTTTACCGCCTTGAGCCGCGGTTTGATGGTTTAAAAATCGATCCCCAGAAGTAGTCATGGGTACGAGCTCGATGTTTATGTGTGGGGAGAGTTGAGATAGTTGCTGTGCAACATAGCGCGCTTGCC
>CAISKC010000466.1 GCA_903885895.1 uncultured Legionella sp. | reverse complement strand
TAGCCTCACAAAGTCCAAGGCGTCGTGAATTACTGACACAAATGGAAGTTCTGTTTGAACTGTTACCTATTGATACACCCGAGCTTGTCGCCCCCAATGAGTCACCCGACGCTTATTCTAAACGTATCACTCAGGAAAAATTGCTTGCGGCTTGGAGCAAAGTTCTTAAAGATAAGCTGGTTGTCATGCCCATACTCTGCGCAGATACTGAAGTCGTATTAGATGGTAAAATTTTAGGGAAACCCCAAAATCACCACGATGCATTTCGTATGTTAAAAAGCTACTCAGGACGTAACCACCAAGTAATAACCAGTGTTGGTCTCATTTACCATGATTACCAAAAAATCATGATGAACACCACATTTGTGACATTCTCAGACATATCTGACGCTGAAATTAACGATTATCTCGACATGAATACCTATCAAGACAAAGCTGGCGGTTATGGTATCCAATCTTATATTGGACAATTCATTTCTCGTATTGAAGGCTGCTTTTACTCAGTAATGGGATTACCTTTGAACACCGTACGCGAATTACTGCAAGATTTAACGAACTCAGGTGCTTAGAGCATATGACGGCGCAAGATCTCCAACTGCCGCCGTAGCTCAGTGAGTTCATCCATTAACTCCAACGCTAAAATCGCGCCATGCGTATTCACGTCTAAATCCTGATGCAATCTATGCGCGGACAGAATTCTTTGTAAATGTCTTCGATTCAACATCAGATCTTTATTTGGACTCGAAATCTCGGAAATCAAACCATACTCCAGCAACTCCAACAACATATCCTCTGGAATAGCATATTGCTGACATACTTCCAAAAAACTGATTTTAGTCGTGTTGCCATCTACTATGACACCTGTGATCACCGTATGCTTAGCCATGATAATCCTCCAAATGCTTTCTTGGATTGAATGCCAATTCCTTTGCCATCGTCTTATATAAGTCGGTTGCCACTTGCGTGGTGGGTTGTGGGATAACGATTTTGAGTAACACGAACTGATCACCAGGTTCGGTTCCTGGAAACCCCCGCTTCTTTAAACGCAAAGTTTGCCCGCCTTGCGAGTGTGGTGGCACTTTTAAATCCACCTTGCCAGCCAAGGTAGGCACTTGTATAGTAGCACCCAGTGCGGCTTCCCAAGGAGCAATCGGTAAAGTCACATACACATCATTGCCTTTTAAATCAAAAATAGGATCACGCCTTATCACAATACTGAGGTAAAGATCGCCATCGGGCGCGCCGTGATGCCCTGGCTCGCCTAAACCTGCTAAACGAATTTGTTGTTCAGCTTTGACTCCAGCTGGGATCTTAACTCTTAGTTTTTGTGTACCACCAGGCTTATCCGCGGCTGGGAGCATCATATCTTTGTCTGCTCCAGAAAAGGCCTCTTGTAAGCTAATCGTAATGTTACCGTGCAGATCAGCACCACCGCGCTGCTGCTGGCGTCCACCAAATATGCTCGCAAACAAATCGGAATCAAAATCACCAGTAGGCGGCGCTTCAGAGCCCCAATCGTACCAAGCAGAACTATGTTCTTTGCCTGTATACGCATTTCCTTTGCTAGGTTGCGGCTGTACTCGCATTTGGTCATACAATTTGCGTTTTTCTGGGTCTTTTAATACCTCATACGCTTCACCCAGTTCTTTAAAGTTTTTTTCAGCATCCGCTGCTTTATTTAAATCTGGGTGGTACTTACGTGCAAGTCGTCGGTACGCTATTTTAATATCATGCGCGGAAGCGTCGGTTTTTACCCCCATCACTGCATAATAATCTTTTTTATCTGAATTAGGCATCATACATTTGGCTTTCTATATAGCGTCGGCAGGTTAAGGGTTTGTTTAAGAAATGGATGAACTGCCGCGTTCCACCCGTTCCCGTAATCACTAATGAACCATACTGAAAAATACTGCCTAATATTGATTGTTTAATATCGATACTCTCAATTTTATCCATGGGTATATCAACCGTTTGCCGCACCAAAATACCACTACACATTACGACACGATTCTTTTTTATGT
Source organism: uncultured Legionella sp. (assembly GCA_903885895.1). Lineage (GTDB taxonomy): Bacteria > Pseudomonadota > Gammaproteobacteria > Legionellales > Legionellaceae. Next base: position 9,452 of record CAISKC010000466.1, on the reverse strand, counting down.
TTAAAAAAGAGAAATGATAGGTTAGCCATAGAATCAATTCCCAAATAACTGCCAGAGTGCCTATACCCCATCTCAATTGATATGGAGCACGCAAATAATGATTCAAGATCCAAGTCAAAGTAACTAAGGCCACTGGCCCCAAAAATATAATCCAATGCAAACGTGCTTGATAGACAATCACCTGATCTGTCTCTTTCTTTGTCATTCTAAATCCTCTCTTGTGTGCAAGCACTCATTCTTATATGCTTAGAATCTTACATCGCTATATTATCCTAAGAGCTAACAATAAATGCAAATACGTCATATTAGCAAGTGTTTAAATTCTAAATTAAGTCAGATCTGTATGGACGCAATCAAATTGGAAGAACTATCCCTACATGTTTTACGTTATCTTCCTCCTGAATTACAACCACATTGCCAGGTAGGTAGTTTTCGAGCAGGCAAATTAGTTTTAATCACAAACAAGCCAACTTGGGCTACTGCATTACGCTATTTAGCACCTGAGCTCCGAGATGCTTTACGCTCAAAAGCCAAATTACATCAATTAGTATCCGTAGAAATTAAAATTCAACCCTATTAGAGCGGTGGGCCATACGGCCTAACATCGATACATTAAAACAGCGCGTTTTCAGTTGGAGTTTGGCCTTTTTTGAAAACAAGGCAAACATGTCGTCTTTGCGAACGTAGTGAAGCAATCCAGACCGATATTCAATTTTCTAAAAAAGGCTAACCATCGAGTTCAGAAGATTACATTTATTCAAAAATCACTAATTTATATCAAAATTAAGATGCTGTAGGCCTTACAAACCTAAGCTTTCGCGTTGACCATAGATAATTTTGGAGTGCGTAAAGGAGGATATTCTTCTTCCTCGAAATACGTGTATTCCCACGCGTCTTGATGTGCCATCAGCTTGCGCAGCAATTTATTATTTAATTCGTGCCCAGAACGGTACCCTTCAAAAGCACCAATCAGACTGGAGCCCAATAAATAAAGATCACCAATGGTATCCAATACTTTGTGTTTGACAAACTCATCTTCAAAACGCAATCCATCTTCATTCACAATGCGATAATCGTCCACGACAATCGCATTGTCCAAACTACCGCCCTTGGCCAAATCGCTCACGCGTAAACGTTCATAATCAGATAAAAATCCAAACGTTCGAGCTCGGCAAACTTGTTTGATGTAAGAAGTTGTAGAAAAATCAAATACAGAGCTTTGGGGTCTGTGGGTAAAAACGGGGTGATCAAAATCAATCGTAAAAGAAATCCGATAACCATCATGCGGCAAAAATTGCACATATTTACCATGCTCTTCAACCCGGATCGGCTTTAAAATACGTATATAGCGTTTCTTTGCGACCTGATCACGGATACCTGCCGATTGGATTAAAAATACAAACGGAGCAGCACTACCATCCATAATAGGCACTTCTGCGGCATTGACATCAACGTACGCATTATCAATACCCAAACCAGCTAAAGCAGACAACAAATGCTCCACTGTGGCAACCTTAACGCCATTATGCTGCAGGGTTGTGCACAATGTTGTATCGCAAACATTCTCAAACGAGGCGCGAATTTCTACGATAGGATCCAAATCAATTCGACGAAACACAATTCCAGTATTATCTGGAGCAGGATGTAAAGTTAATAATACTTTTTCCCCTGAGTGTAAACCTACGCCTGTTGCTTGAATGATCTTATTCGGAGTTCTTTGTTTTGTCATGCAATACTCACCTTGTGTCTTTTCCCTTTTGAACTCAGAATCTTTTTTATAGCTTAGCAATTATTTTGCATTCTCGCAAATTTATCCTGAGTCCAACTATTATCAGATTTTATTTCGAAGAGAGCCAAACACTGACATACTTTGAAAATTTGCGAAGTATATCAGCATTTTTGGTCTATCAAAAGGGGATTTCTAATGTCGCATCTAATGCGTGCAATTGTTCACGAAACAACGCTTGAATTTCCTCTAGTCCATGTGCATTTTCCGCCTCAAAACGAGCCACCAAACAAGGCGTTGTATTAGAAGCACGCAATAATCCCCAGCCATGAGCATATTCTACACGTAATCCATCAATATAAATTAATTCAGCATCAGGAAATTGTGCATTTTGAGTAAAAGATTCCATGAATGGAAATTTTTTATCTTCATAAATTGAGATTTTTATTTCTGGGGTCGTCAAGCTATCTGGGACATCCAAAAATTGTTCATCAACAGAGCGCTGAGATTGTGATAAAATCTCTAATAATCTGCACGCAGAATACACAGCATCATCAAACCCATACCATCTATCTTTGAAAAAGATATGTCCGCTCATTTCTCCTGCTAAAGCCGCGCACTCATCCTTCATCACTTTTTTAACCAAAGAATGTCCTGTTGGACACATCTTTGCGATCCCTCCCGCATCTTGTATGACTTGCGTCAAATGTCGTGAACATTTAACATCATAAACAATTGTTGCTGCATGATTAGTACGCAAAATATGCGGTGCGTAAAACATGAGCAAGCGATCAGGCCAAATTAATTTACCCTGATTCGTGATCACACCTAAGCGATCTGCATCCCCATCAAACGCCAAGCCCAGATCAGCTTGATGCATCTGAACAGCCGCTTTGAGATCAAGTAAATTCGCTTCTACACTTGGATCGGGATGATGATTAGGAAAATCTCCATCGACTTCACAGTACAATTCAATCACTTCACATCCTAATTGACGTAACAGCATTGGAACAATCACACCTCCAATGCCATTTCCACAATCAGCCACTACACGCAAAGGTCGCTGCAACACCACATCACTCACAATACGCTGACTATAATCTTCCAAATTAGCCAATGTTTGATAAGTGCCCTGACCTTGTTGCCAAGATTTGGTTTGAATAAGTTCATATAAAATTTGAATATCATCTTGCGCCAATGTCGTGCCAGCTAAGACGATTTTAATCCCATTATAATCAGATGGATTATGGCTTCCAGTGATCATCACACCACTATCAATTCCCGTAACATGTGTTGCGTAGTACATCACGGGGGTTGGAACCGCTCCCAGATCAACCACATCAATACCACTGTCTAATAATCCAGCACTTAATGCCTTTGCCAATTCAGGACTCGTTATCCGACCATCTTTCGCAAGGACCATTTGAGTACGACCTAAAGCATGCAAACGATAGCCAATGGCTTTGGCAATCGTGTAGAACACATGCTCATTAATTTGCGAACCCACAATACCTCGAATATCATAAGCTCGAAATATAGAAGGATCCACAGGACAAATTTGATATATAGGCTTAGTCATCATGCTCTCCCTGAACTCCCAAAACCCCCTTCACCACGGCTAGATTGGGCAAAATTCTCTACCACTTGAAACCCAGCACGTACCACAGGTAAAAACACTAATTGAGCAATCCGATCACCTGGTTGAATAGTAAAATAATCTGCATTACGATTCCAACAAGATATTTTCAACTCACCCTGATAATCAGAATCAATGAGTCCTACTAAATTACCCAGTACAATGCCATGTTTATGCCCAAGACCGGAGCGCGGTAAAATCACCGCTGCCAACATTGGATCTTCAATATAAATTGCCAAACCGGTCGGTAACAAAACCGTTTCTTGTGATCGAATTTGTAGCGGTGCATCAATACATACCCGCAAATCTAGACCGGCGGATCCCGGTGTTGCATATTGTGGCAGTTCAATACTATCCCCAACTCGAGGATCTAAAATTTTAATTTGAATAGAAGGGTTCATAACAACTCCTGACAACATTCTGCAAAGCTTGAGCAATCACTATTATAATTTGCCCAGCCAACGTAATTTTAGGTGCTAAAGCCAACGAAATTTGCTGTTTAGCTGTTAAGATCGTAACTTGATTATCATCACTAGCAAAACCTAACCCATCACCCACTTGATTAGCAATCATCATATCTACTTGCTTAACAAGCAATTTTTCTGTGGCATGCGCCAGCAAATTATGCGTTTCAGCAGCAAAACCAATCACGAATGCAGCTTGTTGACTCGCGACCACCGATCCCAAAATATCTGGGTTTTTTTGTAATGCTAAGGTCATGGTTTCTCGATCATGCCGTTTCAATTTTTCAGTCTGTGGTGCTACAACACGATAATCGGCAACAGCTGCTGCACCGATAAACAGGATGTCTGGTTTAATATGTGTCATCACTGCGGTCAACATCTCTTGCGCCGTGTTAACCAAAATACATCGCACACCCCAAGGAGCTGGCAAGGCACACGGACCACTGACTAACGTAACACTCGCACCCGCCGCCTGCGCAGCTTGCGCTAAGGCATACCCCATTTTTCCTGAACTATGATTACTAATGTAACGAACAGGATCAATAGCTTCAAGCGTTGCGCCGGCTGTGATCAGCAGTTCACGTCCCTTTAACAGCTGATGTACAGGATAGAGACGTAACGAAGCAACAATCGTTTCAGGTTCAACCATACGCCCCAGCCCAGTATCCCCACACGCTTGCACGCCAGCTTCCGGACCAACAAATACCACCCCACGCTCGCGCAACATTGCGCAATTAGCCATAGTCGCTGGATGTGCCCACATATTTTGATTCATGGCAGGACAAACAATAACCGGTGCCGTGGTCGCTAAATACAAGGTTGAGAGTAAATCATCGCTCATACCATGCGCCATTTTAGCAATAAAATTCGCAGAGGCAGGCGCAATCAACATATAATCAGCCCAACGCGCTAATTCAATGTGCCCCATAGCATGCTCTGCATGCGCATCAAATAGCTCACACCGAACATTTTCTCCAGATAGTGCTTGAAATGTCAGTGGTTGAATAAAAGCCAGCGCACTCTGTGTCATCACGACACGCACGCACGCGCCCAAGGCAGATAATTCGCGTACTAAGTAAGCGGCTTTATAAGCTGCAATACTACCGCAAATACCTAAGACGATTTTAGCTCCGGCTAATTCGCGCATCACCGGCCAAGCTTTGCTATCACTCATGCAAAAACTCAAATATAAATAAGATAACAGTTTTGCCTAGACTAACCTTTGACACCTAAAATATCAAGTAAAACCAACTAGTAAAGCCGGATCAGCCTTATAGAAATGGTTAAAAGATTTACATATATTAGAAATTCTTATACACTTGTAGTCAATCTCGTGATCACAGCATTTGACCTGTGCTCCTCATCGAATAAGCAATTAGGAAACCCTATGAATATTACGCGATTACTCCAAGGTTTTGCACTATTGGCTGGAGGGCTTAGTTTCACATTTCCTTGCTTAGCAACTACGATAAATGATGAATCAGATGCGATGCAAATTACGACACATTTCAATGAATTAACAGGTATAGCCTGTGACAATACGGCACAATATTGCGTCGCAGTTGGCACTACGGTGCATGATACTAAAATTGACCATATCGTTTATACAACACATGATGGCGGCATTACCTGGGACCATAAAACGACGTTGACACATCCAGACCAAGAAGATGTTTTGACAGGTACGGATGATCCCTTATCAAGCGGGCAAGTTTTCACAACAATACGTTGTGACAGCACCGGCTATGATTGCCTCATCGCAGGTACGACCACCATTGAAGGACAACCCAGCATATTTACCTATACTTCACATGATGGCGGACACAATTGGAGTATGCCGAATATTATCAATTTAGCCGACCAAACCCCAACACGCACCTTTGTCGATGATTATCCTTTCTTACGCTTAAAATGTAATGCCAGCGCTACTAGGTGCCTATTGGCCAGTAATACCATCTCTCAACAACAACATAGTCCCGCCGTCTTCACGACTCAAAATCTTGGCGAATCATGGTCCCCTGCTACGCTACTCAATGTACCATCCAATGTTCCTTATGGATTGGATATTCTCGATCTCGGGTGCGATCAATCTGGTTTAATCTGTACCGCAGTAGCCAGCACACATGACTCTTATGATGACAAACAAACCCCTCAACCCCCGCAAATGGGGATGGTTTATTCCACACATGATGGCGGGACAACTTGGTCCGATGCCAAACCTCTTATGATAGCCCAGGGTACCAACCAAGATCCTGTAGCCTCTCCGAATGATGTGCTCAACCTCCTGACCTGTGACCAATCAGGTTTAAGTTGTATCGCATTAGGCGCAAGTTACATCGTTAAACGGACAGAAACCAGTACAGAAAGTAGTGTAGAGATAGTCGCAAATTCGTCGCACTCATACCTCACAAAAAATGGGGGACTGAGCTGGCAAGACACTAGTGAGCTAGCGACCGATAAAGGGTTTATCCAAGCTTTCACAGCACTAGACTGTGACGCAAGCAATCGCTTTTGTGCAGCCGTTGGCATCAAATCTGACGAGAATAATGAAGACACATTTTATCCTATTATTCATACAACCACTGATAGCGGCCAAACCTGGCAGAAAAAACCATTTACCCCTCTAGAGAACGCTTCAAGCCTCATGTTAGATGTATTTTGCTCAGAAGATGCCGGATTTTGTCATACGGTAGGCTTTTTCCTAAAGGCAATGCAGTAACAATGAGATAAATAATTGAGATGAGCTAAGATAAACGCTCTTTCTCATATCAGCAGGCGTTTAAGCACAGCCTCGCCGTAAGATTTTGACGCCCTACGTACCGGGAGCACGGAGGGCGTCATACAAACTCAAACAGTTCCGATAAACTAATTTGCTGATACTGGCTCAGGTGTAGTGATAGCTGGCGACGCTGCAGTAGTCGCCGATGTGGTAGGATTGAAAGCTGATATCAGCCACGCTTCCAAACGCACCCCTGCTTTCTGAAGTCGCAGATCAACAGTGGGCAACATCGCAGTTTGATAAGGAGTACCTAAATTGCTGCCTTGGCAAGCTGCACCATCGGGACCCGGTGCGTTATTGTAATCTGGATATATATTAGTTTGCGCAAATTGAAAACTCTCAAGCGCTGCGTCAGTGATATAATCACCTGTTGTCCACGGCGTTGTGTCCGCAGGAAGACTGGCTTCTAGTGACTGACTTAATGTCTTTGGATCATTATCATCGTCGTAAGGTTGTATGAGATGATCCCATAATGCGTGTAAACTCGGGTAGGTCGCATTGCTACCGGTGGGCGTAAATGCAATCGTTTCACTATTGCCACCATCATCAGATTTTCCATTGACCATTTGGTACGCACAATGAAGCGGTGTATGGATATCCGCCGCAAAATGCACTAGATACATTAAGGCCTGCTGTTGGGAACTTAGATCTGTTGTGGTTTGCAATGTTTGTATGTTCGCCTGAATTTCGTCCGTAACGCAATCCCCGTCTCCGCAATATGCGTCCAAATCTGATGCGCTTTGCGGCGACGCCGTGATTGGTATATCGATATAATGCCAATATTTACTCTCTGAATTACTAGTAAATTTAGCACAAACTCCAGTGGGCTGCTGGTCGCCACCACGCAGCTGATCAGCACAAGGTGAAATAGCCGCCAGTGTTATGTCTGAACCAAGAGAATCAAGAATAGCTTGAATTTTACTTACCGTATTTTTTGCTGGAATTGAAGTCACCATATCCTTATTTAAAAGATCCCAAGCAATCAGGGCAACTGTTTTATGCCCATTAGCAGACCAAGAAAAAACAGTATGCGAACAGCAAAGCATGACCGTAGCAGCCATAGCTCCACACCAAATTTTAACTGTCATTATTATGACTCCTGTCTAATAAAACATTAACAACAAGTTACTACCTTCTTAAATCAGTTTAAAGTATAGGTAGCTTAAAATATACTATGCGAATTAATTTTTAATAGAGGTTTCAAAGACCTAACAATCAAAGAGCAAATAAGCTCTATGTACATCAGCACATTGATAGTAACAACCCAGATCGAGCGATTCATAAAAGAACACGACACAATGCTTTAAACTGGAACTAATCAAACAGGGTCAGTTGAGGGTTTTGTACCAAATCATAGAGTTTATTCATTTGCACCAAGGTAATTCTTGGTGTAGACAGAGGAGGCAAGTTTTCCATCGAGAAAAAATCAATATCAGATATTTCTAAGTTTGCTTTACCTTCACCAGATATTAAATCACAGTGAAACACACATTTATAGATATGCGGCCAAGAAAGAGGATGTCCATGTTTTAATCGATCCCAGAGTGTCAATAATTTCCTAGGCTTAACCAAAAATCCAGACTCTTCTAGTGTCTCTCTCACTACGGCTTCAGATGGCGACTCGTTAACATCTGCAAATCCACCGGGCAAACTCCATAAGCCATCACTTCGCTCTTTAACCAAAAGCACTTTATTTTTATCGAGTACAAATGAACGAATCTCAAGGATTGGGGTTGCATACGCATCTTGTTCAAAGGTAAACATGTCTTTTATGGGTTGTGCTGGGGAGATAGTTATTTCAGCAGTTATTTCAGCAATTATTTCGGTAATACGCAAAAACCTCTCTCTGTCAAATTCACTCTTTGTATAAGTAAGTCCACTTTGACAGAGGGCTTGAATCTCTGATATCCATAACAACCATTGCTTGGGTTCAATAGACATCTTTACTGCCGTTAACAGATTATTATTCAGTCACTGCTTCTTCAGCAGCCGCAGTTACACCACTATTTCTATCCACTAACTCGACAATCGCCATAGGTGCATTATCACCAACTCGATTACCACATTTCAAAATACGGATATAACCACCGGGACGTTGCTCATAGCGAGGACCTAAGGTTGTAAATAATTTACCTACAGCAGCTTTGGAACGTAATTTTGCAAATATACGACGTCTTGCAGCTACCGAATCTTCTTTACTGCCCGTAATGAGTGGCTCAAAATGTCTACGTAATTCCTTCGCTTTCGCTAAAGTTGTTTTAATCAATTCATGCTCAATCAAAGAACAGCACATATTTGAAAACATTGCTTTACGGTGACTTGATGTTCGACTCAGTGCTCGACCTGCACAACGATGACGCATTATACTAACTCCTAATTCTATATTTCAGTCTATACTCAGGCTTATTCTTGTTAATCCAGCTTTCAGATCTTCAATGTTCATAATATTATTGAAGATCTGAACATTCATAACAGTACTTCTACAAAAACAACTAAGTGCTTACCTAACGTTCTCAGATGGTGGTGGCCAATTTTCTATTCTCATTCCCAAAGAAAGTGAACGTGCAGCCAAAACATCTTTGATTTCAGTTAAAGACTTTTTACCTAAATTAGGTGTTTTTAACAATTCATTTTCAGTTTTTTGCACCAAATCACCAATATAATAAATATTTTCAGCTTTCAAACAATTCGCAGAGCGAACAGTTAACTCCAAATCATCAACTGGACGGAGCAAAAGAGGATCATAGTCATCATTACGTACTTTATCCGCAGAAGACTCTTCAAAGCTCATATCTACAAATGCATGTAATTGACGCTGTAAAATATTCGCAGAAATTCGTATTGCAT
>CAISKC010000465.1 GCA_903885895.1 uncultured Legionella sp. | reverse complement strand
TGCGTAAGTCCTAATCTTCCGTCATCCCGAACGTAGTGAGGGATCTCCCGCAATCTAGAGATTCATCAATTTGCTTAATTTTAATCCTATACTAAACTTATTATTAAGGAAAACCTAAAAAGGTGACATCATGTTTGGCAAAGGAAAAGACAAATATACAAAATTACCTGATGAACACGAAGTAGAGTTAACTGAGCAAAGAAAGCAAGACTCAAAACTCCAAAAGTACAAACTACCCTCCTTGAAAAAACCGGTTGTTTTCAACAGTCAGAATAACAACATATCCTATACTGCCGAAAACGGTGATATCGTCACCATAAAAAAAGAGCGGTTAGCCGGTTTTTTACGTGAAGTACGTGAGCAAGGCGTAGAAGGTTGGGGTTTTGACGGGTTATTTCAAAAGATGAGCGAGCTCACTAAGTTCGAAGCTTATCTCAAAACCTCCCCTACCACAGCTCTGATAGATTATCGGTTGCTGCGCCTTGGTGGTCATATTCGCACTCTGCAGGGTAAACAAGGTGCTGCAAGTACTAACGCGGATGCCGCTACGCTATCTACTTTATACAAAGTATTGGTTGCAAAACTACAAGAATACGAGCTTAAAATAGGAGAATTAGCTAACAAGCCATCTCGTCATCAAAACGAGCAACGTAAAAAACTTGTTGAAGATTTTCAAAGTGAGTGGCAACAATTGGTTCGGCCCATCGCCAATAAATATAAAGGTAAAATAGATACCTACAATATCCTATTGAATGTGGCGGTCGCTTGCACAGGATTTGGTCTCGCATGGTTGTTCTTAAAAAATATCTATCGCTTATCTCAACGCAAAGGCTTGGGATTATTTCAGTTCGAACAAGCGCATTCTAGAAAAGTTGAAAATGTAGAAAAATTCTATGATGATGTCATCAAAGCGACAGATGCTGACGCATCTGAATTACAAAATTATTTCACTGATGATCTCAAAGATACCGATAAATCTTTCAACCAACTTTCAGATCTAATAGATAATCTCCAATCACTACATGCAACGTTACCAACTGATGAGACATATACTAAAAAAGAAAAAAAAGCACTCGGTCGAACGATAGAAGCTTTCAGGTCCACTTTGCATACGCTACAACAAGATCTACAAGCTTACCGAAGAGATCCCGATAACGCGGATGAAACGCTTTCAGAAATCCAAACAGATTTTATGGAAGCTTGGCAAAAAGCCACTACGGATCACAATGTATCAGAAAACTCGACTATTTTAATTAGCAAATATCCTCTCGCATGCACACAAAAAATGACAGACATAGCCCAAATTTCCGAACAATTTGGCCAAGAACTCGCGCAACTGAAACAACAGGAACAGGAACATCAAACAGGTCGAGACAGCCCATCAAGCCACGGTTCCGACTCAAGTTTAACTTGATGCAGCACAGCAGCATCAAGATTTACGGCTAAGAAAAGCGCGCTTCACAAAAAAAATAAGGTAACGTAAAATAATTTTACGTTACCTTATATCATCCCTGAATCCAAGAACCATCCTAGTTCCCTTCCCTGTGTATAGTCGCGCCATCCTGGTACCCACACACTATACAATTACTGTACAGCAAGAAAATTTTGCCGTCATCCCACAAATGCTGAATATACTACAAGATATATCTCAAATAGACTGTGTAATCATCTTACAGGGCGTGCAAAAAATTTTGCGGCCAAAGCAAGATTTATAAAGTTCATTCTCACCAAGGAAAAATCATGTGTGACTATAAATGACCCTAATCGCCAACATCCCGCGAAAAAGCCGGCGTAGTTGCATAAAATTTTGGGAGAATGTGTCCGCAGGGCGGATGAGGTCTGAGGTATCCCCGCATAATTTTTTGATGGAAAATCGATGTAAAGGTAGGGTGGACAAAGCGCAGCGTGCCCACCAGTTCGAAGCAATAATTTAAAACCCTGCTTTATTGGTGATTATTTCTTCGAACTGGTGGGCACGTCGTTCTGAAGGATCTATCCAAAATTTGAGCATGCTGTCTGGTAGCGAAATTTTAAAGTTAATTGACAGATTTAGAAAAAATATTTATGTTTCCTCCGATCCGTTCGT
>CAISKC010000464.1 GCA_903885895.1 uncultured Legionella sp. | reverse complement strand
GGTGAGAAAAAGCGCAATGAGATTTTGCAAATGGTGGCTCTAGAGCCTCAATTGGCTATTTTAGATGAAACTGACTCTGGTTTGGATATTGATGCTTTGCGGGTGATTGCACATGGTGTCAATACGATGCGTAGTCCAGAACGCGCTATTATTTTGGTCACGCATTATCAACGCTTGTTGGATTATATTACACCCGATTATGTTCATGTGTTGGTAAATGGCCAGATTTTGAAGTCAGGTGATAAATCACTTGCATTAGAATTGGAAGAAAAAGGCTATGCATGGTTAGATGAGGTATCACAAGCATGACCGTTGCAGCGACCACCACTGGCCAAACACCTGTGCAGTTTTATCAACATGAGTCGGAACAACTCCAATCAGATGATGCTGTATTGCAAACTTTGCGCCAACAAGGTTTGGCGGAGTTTACTCGCTTGGGTTTCCCAGCGCGGCGCGATGAGGATTGGCGTTATACGTCAGTTTTGGCGTTCTTAAACCATCAGTTTCACTCTACTGGAAACGGCATAGCACCGTATAACGAACAAGTGATTATCAACAAGCAAATGGATGTGCCTTGGGGGCATAAACTCGTGTTTGTGGATGGTGTGTTGATGGGGCTTGATGCTGTTCGCAAGTTGTTGCCTGCGGGTGTTATTGTGGCACCAATCTTAGAAGCCTTACAAACTGTGCCAGAAAAAATTACGCCTTATTTGGATAAAATTTTGCATACGCAGCATGGTTTTCATGCGCAAAATTCGGCGATGTTGCAATGGGGTCTATTTATTTATGTGCCCGAGCATGTCTGTGTTACGGAGCCACTTTTGTTGGTGCATTGGCAAACGCGCGCCGAGCAAGCTGTGTATTTACGCCATGTCGTTGTGACGGAATCTGGTGCAAGTTTATCTCTCATTGAAGATTACCAAGGCCCAGCTGATCTCAGTTATTATACTAATACGATCACAGAAGCTTGGGTTGGTCCCAAAGCGTATTTGAGACATTATAAATTGCAGCGAGAAGGCAATGCCGCATGGCATTTTGGTCATTTTGCGGTCAAACTTGCGGAAGGGAGTCAAGTAGACAGCCATGCCTTAAGCCTGGGTGCATTATGGTCGAGGTTTGACGCCTGTTTTTCTATACGAGAACCGCATGCGCGCTGCTTTTTAAATGGTATTTATGCCCCGAAAGGGCAACAACATATGGATCATCATACTTGGGTGTATCATGATGCGCCTCATGGAACCAGCGAACAAGATTACAAAGGTATTGTCAGTGAGGCTGCACATGCCGTGTTCAATGGTCAAGTGCATGTGGCGCGTCATGCGCAAAAAACAGTGGCCAAGCAGCAAAATAAAAATTTACTGTTATCAAAACAGGCTGAAATTGATACCAAACCGCAATTAGATATCGCCGCAGATGATGTGCAATGTACGCATGGTGCAACGGTAGGTCAACTGGACACCGACGCGTTATTTTATTTTGCGACTCGAGGAATTGGGGTGCAAGAAGCGACTGAGTACTTGATTCAAGGCTTTGTAGCAGAAAATTTGCGGGCAATAGGGCATGATGAGTTTGCAGCATGGTTGCAGACTCAGGTAGTTTAGGAGTAAGTCATGAGTGATAAGCCAACATCTTTTGCATTAGATTTGCCAGCAATTCGGCAGGATTTTCCTATTTTACATCAACAGATCTTTGGCTGTCCTTTGATTTATTTGGATAGCGCTTCCACTTCACAAAAGCCACGTTCGGTTATTGATGCAATGACAGCGTTTTATGAACATGATAATGCCAATGTGCACCGTGGGGTCCATGCTTTGAGTGTGCGTGCTACTTTATTATATGAGCAAGCACGAGATAAAGTGGCGCATTTATTGAATGCACAGCATGTGCAGGAATGTATTTTTGTGCGGGGTACAACGGAGGCGATCAATTTGGTTGCACAAAGTTTTCTACGCCCGAGAATATTACCTGGGGATCAAATTTTAGTAACGATGTTAGAACATCATTCCAATATCGTACCTTGGCAAATGGTATGTAGCCAAACGGGTGCTGAATTGGTGGTGGCACCTATTTCAGTGGAGGGTGACATCATTTTGGAGGAGTTTGAAAAGAAACTTTCCGATAAAACCAAATTCGTGGCGATTACGCATGCTTCAAATGCCATTGGAACGATTAATCCCATAAAAAAAATGATTGAAATGGCTCATGCGCATAATGCTTTGGTTTTGGTTGATGGTGCACAAGCGATGGCGCATATGCCGGTAGATGTACAAGATTTGGATTGTGATTTTTATGCTTTTTCTGGGCATAAAATGTATGGACCGACCGGAATTGGAATATTATGGAGTCGCGCAGCTTTGTTGGATGACATGCTTCCCTATCAAGGTGGGGGGGAGATGATTCAGCATGTGAGTTTTGAAGCCACAGAATATGCAGCAATTCCAAATAAATTTGAAGCAGGTACCCCGAATATTGTGGGCGCGATTGGTTTGGGCGCTGCAGTGGATTATTTGTGGACATTAGATATGGCCGAAGTGATGCGTTATGAGGCTGCGTTGTTGCAATACTTAGAAACAAGTTTACAAGAACAAACCGAATTTCAGATTATTGGTGTTGCGAACAATAAAGTACCGCTGGTATCGTTGTTGCATCCGCATGTTCATGCTCATGATGTCGGTACTATTTTGGATAATGAGGGTATTGAAGTGCGAGCTGGGCACCATTGTGCGATGCCTTTGATGGATTTTTATAATGTGGCGGCTACGACACGTATTTCTTTGGCGGTCTATAATACGTTTGAAGAAATTGATCGTTGTATTGCGGTACTAAAAAAAGCCGAGAAGGTGTTTGCCTGATGAACGATTTGCGGGAGTTGTATCAAGAAGTGATCATTGATCACAGCAAACATCCAAGGCATCATTACAGCATGGCGCATCCGACACATCGTGCTCAAGGGTATAATCCTTTGTGTGGAGACAAGTTGACCGTATTTGTGCAAATAGAAAAAAATTGCATACAAGAGATCAGCTTTTTGGGATGTGGCTGCGCGATTTCGCAAGCATCTGCTTCATTGATGACCGATGCGGTAATGGGGTTATCTCTAGAAGCTGCACATGCTTTGTTCGAGCAATTTCATAATATGCTAACGGATGACCAAAGTGTTCAAACGATTAATATGGAAAAACTAACGATTCTGGCTGGCGTAAGAGCATTTCCTGCACGGGTCAAATGTGCTACCTTGGCGTGGCACACCTTAGAGGCCGCATTACATCATGACGCTAAAACAGTCGCGACTGAGTGAGATAAATTATGCTAGGGTTCAAATCAAAATCTGCAGTACCTGAAGTACCTGAAGTACCTGAGCTCTGTCTAGAAGAGTTGGTCACCGCACAGCTTAAAACTATTTTCGATCCCGAAATCCCTGTCAATATTTACGATTTAGGTTTGATTTATGAAGTGAGGGTGCATGAAGATCAGCATGTGCATATTCTCATGACATTAACATCGCCAGGTTGTCCAGTAGCGCAAACTTTTCCGGGAACCGTAGAAAGGTCTGTCAATGAAGTTCCTGGCGTAAAAGATTGCACGGTTGAATTAGTCTGGGATCCTCCTTGGACGCAAGAACGAATGTCAGAAGTAGCGCGTCTGGAATTGGGCATGTTCTATTGATGACATCGTTTATTGAGCATTTTTTCAGTACGGTGCGGTTTTTGAAAGTGTCTTTGCGAGGAATGTAACGACGATATTTAGAATTATCGTACTAAAGAATATTCTTATTGGTGCTGGCTGTTATGCAAAAAAACGATACGTGGATTCCTTCTGCTTCATTAGAAATTTTGCAGGCAAGAGCGCAGTTCATGGCAAGGTTACGCTTGTTTTTTACAAGTAAAGGCTATCTTGAAGTTGAAACGCCGATCATGGGGCGTTATGGTATTACCGATCCTTATTTAGCCAATATTCAGGCTCTATTTCGTGGGCGTGAATTTTCTTTGCAAACTTCCCCTGAATACCATATGAAACGTCTCTTGGCGGCCGGTTCGGGCCCTATTTTTCAATTAGCCCGCGTATTTCGGGATGATGAGTTAGGTAGATGGCATAATCCGGAATTTACTTTATTGGAATGGTATCAATTAGAGGTGGATCATCATACGCTCCTAAGCGAAGTGGATGAATTACTGCAATGCGTAGCTGGTTGTGCGCCCATTCGTAAAAGAACCTATCAAGCAGTATTTCAAGAAATATGTGGCATTGATCCTTTCCAAACGACTTGCCAAGCTTTGCAAACCTGTTTGCGGCGCTATGACTTAGATAAGGTTTTAGATCCTGGCGAGCAGGATATCGATCAATATTTATTTTTATTGATGAGTCATGTGATTGAACCCGCGTTGGCGCCGGAACCTGGGCCTACAGCCATTGTTGATTTCCCAGCTTCTCAAGCTTCGCTAGCGCAAATCATCGATGGTTATGCGGCGAGATTTGAAGTTTATTATCGCGGTGTGGAATTGGCGAATGGCTTTTATGAATTAACCGATGCTAGTTTACAAGCTGCACGGTTTCAGACAGACAATCAAATACGCTGTGCACAAGGTAAGCCCATAGCACTTATTGATGATAACTTATTACAAGCCTTAGAATATGGTTTGCCAGTTTGTTCTGGCGTTGCATTGGGCGTCGATCGATTATTGGCTTTGGCATTACATCAAAAGCAATTGAGTAGCTGTTTGGCGTTTGATTTTGGTAGAGCGTAGTGTGAGTAAGGAGTGAGTATAGTATTGCTCTTTCCTTAGGATGAGGGGTGATATGATGTGCAATTCAGTATTAAAACGTATCTTTCCATTGGCGTAAAGCAGTGAATACTTCGATCGGATCCTGTAGTTCACGATTCGCGTGTGCGCTCACTTGTTGTTGGACCTCTAAAATATGGCAACGTAAAAAAGGATTGCTGCTCTTTTCTTCACTGAGCAACGAGGGGAGCGTAGGTCTATTTTTATCACGTAAATCGCTGGTTTTTTTAATGCGTTGCGAGATCATTGGATTATTCGGTTCTACGATAGCTGCAAAATGTAAATTGGCCAGGGTGTATTCGTGCCCACAATAAATTTGAGTATGCTCAGGTAGTGCGGCAAGCTTTTGTAATGATTGATACATTTGTTCAGGTGTTCCCTCAAATAATCGGCCACACCCGGCCCCAAATAACGTGTCGCCACAAAATAACGCATTGCCTATATGATAGGCCATGTGATCTAACGTATGACCAGGTATGGCTATTGCTCTTATCTTTGGAGATGCATCTTGTATCGAGAAATACTCATTATCTGTGACCTGGCGTGTGACATTTGGGTCATTGCTATGTGTGGATGCAATCACGGGCACTTGAAACTGCTGAATTAAATCAGGTATGCCATGACTGTGGTCCCAGTGATGATGAGTCAGCAAGACGCCACGTAGCGTAATATTATATTGTTTTAAATAAGCTAAAACAGGTTCTGCATCACCCGGATCAACAATCCAAGCGCTGTGATCCAGGTGATGAATTATCATCCAAATATAATTATCCTGTAATGCTGTAATCGGGACTATTTCAAAATTTTGGGTGGGCATTTTGATTTTTCTACCGTTGAGCTATTAAAAACACAGTATCATAGCATTTAAATTCATAACAATATTGCGCATGAGAGTCAAATTAGGTAGGGTGGCGCAAGGTGATAAATAAAATGAGTCAATCAATGATTAACGTGGGAAAAGTGAATACATTAACGGTTATAAAAAGAGTGCCTTTTGGCTTGTATCTAAATGGAGAAGAATGGGGCGATATTTTATTACCTTCTAAATTTGTACCACAAGATACGGAAATCAATGATAGGTTGGATGTGTTTATCTATTTTGATTCAGAAGATAAGATCATTGCTACCACGCAGCGTCCGCGTGCCCAAGTCGATTCGGTCGCCTTTTTAAAAGTCGTGGATGTGACATCTTTTGGTACATTCCTTGATTGGGGATTGGATAAAGATTTATTAGTGCCTAGGTCAGAACAACTACGTCCTATGGAAAAAGATAAATCCTATATCGTATATGTTAAAAAAGACTATCAAGACCGATTGATAGGCAGTTCTAAAATTGATTATTTTCTAGATAAATCACCGGCTGATTACCAGCCAGGGGATGAAGTGGATTTGCTGATCGCTGAAACCACCCAGATGGGAACAAAGGTGATTATTCAGGACAAGCATTGGGGGTTGATTCATGCCAGTGATATTTTTCAAACGCTGAATTATGGTAAAAAGATGCGTGGGTACATCAAAGTCTTGCGTGACGATGGCAAGATCGATGTAACATTAAGAAAAATGGGACAAGATAATGTGAGTGAGCTAGCACAACGTATCTTGACTGAGTTGCATAAAATGGATGGTTTTTTATCTATGCATGACAAAAGTTCTCCCATAGATATTATGCGTGTTTTCGGTGCTAGTAAGAAAAGCTTTAAACAAGCAATTGGACAACTTTATAAAGAAGGCAACATTACAATAGAGTCTCATGGCATTCGTCTGAGAGATAAGGATCAAGCAAAGCTATCAAAACGATAAACGCACCTAGCACGAAAAGTCGGTAGAGTAACACGAAAAGTCGGTAGAGTAAAAGGTACCGATATGGTGACATGGGACTGTGTATAAGCTGCAGGGGGTGTGACGGCATAAGAATATTGTGTAGAAGTTGCGCTTTTTGTCAGAGAACCAAGATCATAATAAAGAAATTCTATGCCAGCGATCCAATTCTTTTGAAACATCCATTCCACACCGGCACCAGCTGTCCAGCCCAGTAGAATGGTGACGGCGCCTGATTTGGTAATAGATTTATTTAAAGAAGGGTCGCCGGTAAATTGGGCTTCAATACCAGCTTTCAGACTAGCTGGGCCCAAAGCAAGCCCACCTGTTCCATAGGCTGTCCATGCTGGTGTGACCATGTAACCGAGTCGAGCGCGAGCTGAACCTAGAAAACGCATGCTTTTTGTAATCGACGTCGCGGACTCGATACTGCTGGGAATGCCTTTCAATTTGATAGTACTTTTCGATGTTGCTGTATTCTCAGATTGAGTGAGGGCATCGATGTCAGCCTCTACGCCAAAGAGGTACTTATAAGCAAGTTCATAGTTGTAGCCAATCTGGAAGCCACCGATGAGTCCCTGAGGATGCGCAGAAGTGCGGAAGGTTGCAGCGGAGCTATAAGCGGGGTTTAAGCTTGGATTAAGGAGTATGGTATTAGCAGAGGGCACACCAGTTGTTTGAAACGTATTATTTTCAGACCACCAATATCCTCCATTGATACCCATAGTAAAGCCTGTCCAATGTGGGACGTTCTTCATATGGCTTAAGGGACCAGCATGGAGCAAACTATTGGAAACTAAGCTTGAAGCAATGATTAAATAAGCTATTTTTTTCATGTGCGCATCCTTTCTATCTTTTCAATAGAGCCTAGGCAACGTCCCTAAAGTTTTTAGTCAATTTATCACTTTTGCAGCCCGGAAATAACTTTAGGGAGGTTGCCTACTTATTGGCCCATTTTTTAATAATAATTTTCACGGTTAGCTCATGCCCTGTCAGGAAAATTTTGTATGGGCGGTGATCTTGATATTGACTATATTCTAGGAGATAACCGGCCTGTTTTAGTATCATCATATCATGGTTTTTGGAACGAGTTAGGCTGGTAATAGGTCCTGGTGCTGGGTTGCCTTTGATCCAATGTGCCAAATGGTTAACAGGTAAACGAATCCCTGTTTCTTTGGCGAGTAGTGCCTCGGCATCCTGTGCATGGATGATTTTGTGTCCTTCTCGATATGTGACCGTATTTTGATGCTGTGTAATGTCTAAAGTATCACTGCCCAAGGGCCCGTAAATGATAATGTGGTAATCTTGGGGGCTTTGATGTTGCCAATAAAAATGAGCTGTTATAGCATGTTGCTGGTTTTTTGCGGCGATAGCTCCTGAGACAGTAAAGGCAGCGGGGTTAGACATGGGTGAAGGCGTAGGCTTTAAGGTGGCACAGCCACTTAGAAGCGTGATGCAGCAAATTATCCATAAACGGTAGTGCATGAGATGGTTATTCCTGTCGTTTTGTCACTACTCACTCCGTATTAAAGAACGGCCCTATTTGGCGTATCTTGAACGAAAACTTGACCTCTCGCGAGCATCAAGTATGGTGGTGAATAGGTTCTTTTTATGCAACAATAGCAGGACTCTGGCTAAAAACCAATACACTATGAATAATCCCGTCATTTATCCTGGCACGTTTGATCCGATTACCAATGGACATGTTGATATTATTGCGCGTGCTAACAAGATTTTCCCGCAGATCATCGTAGCCGTGGCAAAAAGTAATCCCAAACATCCATTTTTTTCGTTGGAAGAGCGTGTGTACTGTGCCCAGGAAGCAGTCAGTCATTTGCCTGGGGTCAAGGTGATGCACTTTGAACAATTATTAGTGGATTTTGCTCAGCAACAAGGTGCGAAGGTCATTTTACGAGGGGTGCGTGCTGTGGCAGATTTTGAATATGAATGCCAATTAGCTGGGATGAATCGTAAATTGATGGCTGATATTGAAACGATTTTTCTCACGCCATCCGAAGAGTCCCGATTTATTTCTTCCACGTTAGTCCGCGAAATTTCGACGTTAGGTGGGAACATTGCTATGTTTGTACCACCGGTCGTAGTGCAGGTTTTGCAGAAAAATGGTAAGACGTAACCATTGTTTGATGTCAGAGGTCTGAAGTTTGTCCTGTCAGCGCTTGGATGGATTGATACACTATTTTGATGAGTTCATCTTTATTATCTAGGCTAAAGTTTGAAGCATCGATGGGTTCACCTATGTGCAATTCGGCTTGTTGATGGAGATGAAATTGGCGAGAGCGAGCGGGTAAAATTTGATTGGCGCCACGTATCCCCATAGGAATAATGATGGCATTGGTTCGTATCGCCGTGATAAAGCCTCCTTTTTTAAAGGGACCTAATTTTCCAGTGTCGGAACGAGTCCCTTCTGGTGCGATCCACATCATGATGCCAGATTCTAATAGTTGTTTGACTTGTTCCAAGTTTTGTATTGCTTGGCGACGATTAGTACGATCAATGAATGGAAATTCAGCCGCAACCATACCACCACCCATAATGGGAATACGAGACAATTCTTTTTTGGCTAGCATGCGTACGGAAGCGTGTGGAAATGCTTGTAGGCTCAATGGAATATCAAAAAGGCTGGCATGATTACACATCAGAATCGTAGCACGACCTTTGGGAGGAACGACTTGATGAGGATTGATGACGCTACAGCGAATATGTAGCAAGGTAAGCATACGTTTGGACCAGCGCTGCAATTCTGTATCGCACCATTGCCGCGTAATGGTGCCGCGCATGGATTTCCATATGGCACGCCCACAGGTATCCGCCATAAACCAAAATGAGGCCAAAATCAGTCCAATTGACTGCAGTTTTCCAGCTAGTATCGTGGTGGTGTGTTTCATACGTACTCTTGACAAAATGAGCACAGTACAATGAATCAAGTTTGAAGTCTAGAGGGTATATTTGCCAACGCAATTCGCGTTTTCAGCATATTTGTGGTATAATCATGCCTGGTTTAAAATCTATGGAGAGGATTCAAATGCTATACGGTGTTTTGAATTTATCATTTTGGGGCTATATTTTAGCTGCACTTCTTTTGACCCAGGCTACAATTGCTTCGGTTACTATCTATTTGCATCGCAATCAAACGCATCGTGCATTAGATCTGCATCCTATTATGAGCCATATTTTTCGATTTTGGCTATGGATAACAACGGGTATGGTGACTTCAGATTGGGTGGCGATTCACCGCAAGCATCATGCTACCACGGATATGGAAGGTGATCCGCATAGTCCCAAAGTGCTTGGGATTAAAAAGGTTTTTTGGGAAGGCGCAGAACTCTATCGTCAAGCGCGTAAAGATAAAGAGATGGTTGCGAAATACTCTCATGGAACGCCGGATGATTGGATAGAAAACACTGTATATCGACGGCATTCAGCCAAAGGTATTTTTTTGATGCTCGCGCTTGACTTAGTCTTATTCGGTCTGCCAGGTATTTCTATTTTTGGGTTGCAAATGTTATGGATTCCTTTGTGGGCAGCGGGCGTCGTAAATGGTATAGGCCATTATTGGGGATATCGAAATTTCGAATGTCCGGATACGTCTACTAATGTGTCTCCTTGGGGCTTTTGGATAGGTGGAGAAGAACTGCATAATAACCATCACACTTTTGCCTCTTCAGCAAAATTTTCAGTGAAGTGGTGGGAGTTTGATATTGGTTGGATGTATATATGCATATTATCATTTTTCGGGTTAGCCAAAGTTAAGAAACTTCCTCCAAAAATGGTTCAAGTTGATGATAAATCGCACGTAGATTTGGAAACTGTGAAAGCAGTGGTTGGAAATCGATTCCAAGTAATGGCTAATTATTATAGTAATGTGTTAGCTCCGATGTTACAGCAGGTGAAACGTGAGCAAGTCATTTCTGAGCAAGATAAGAAATTAGTGCAGCGAGCTAGTGTTTTATTAAAGCGCGACGAATCTTTATTATCGCCTAAGTCTCATTCTCATTTGCAAGAATTGTTGGAGCGATATGAGCAATTGCGTACCGCATACCATTTTCGTCAATCTTTGCAATATGTATGGGAAAAAACCGCTAGTTCACAGAAAGAATTGATTGATTCATTGCAGGCTTGGTGTAAGCAAGCAGAGGATTCTGGGTTAGAATCTTTGAAGCAGTTTTCAATGCAATTGAAAGGATATGTGCCCTTATCGGCATAAAGCAGTCTGATTTTTAATGCTATTCTTGCTCGAGCAGGGATAGCATGTTACGCCATACTCAAGATTGTAGGGCTAATACGCCCAGATGGACACGTGGCTATCGCTTCTTTGTGCATCAGAAATCGTGAGTATGGCGTTTTTTTTGATCTTGGTAAAAAGTAGTTTTTATGTCAACATATACATATTAGGGCTATCCATCCTAAAAATACCACTCTTGGAGAATCATATGAATTGGAGCTTGATGCTGAATGCACTGCTTTTGATTGGTGTGGTCGTTGCAATTGTTCGAACAGTGCAAACACGCCGTCAGCAAGACGTACAAAAAACAGTGCAGAGTTTGTCAGGAAACAACGCGCCAGCTGGCCAGTATGATGATATTATTTCCGTGCGTAAAGTGAATCCTATGCAGGCTGCGACCTCGGTGGCCAAACCTAGTATTGCAATGCCTATGCGCCAACCTGCCAATTCTAACATGAAGCAACCAGTCAAATCGGATGTCCCTATCCAAAAACCTACCCTGCAGACTGTGATGTCGCCTCAAGGCGTGGAAGCTACGGCGTCTGTGCGACCAGCAACTACCACCACGACCACCTCAACTGCAAGCTCTGAGTCCATTATGATATTTTTGTTGGCCAAGTCTAATCGGCAATTGGCTGGATATGAGTTATTACAGGCGGTTTTATCTGCTGGATTTCGGTTTGGAGAAGGAGGTTTGTTCCATCGTCATCAATCTCCCAATTGCCAAGGGCCTGTCATGTGTAGTTTGGCCGCAGCAACGCAAACGGGTGTATTTGATTTGCAAAACATTGGTGCGTTTGTCGTTCATGGCTTATGTTTATTTATGGGTGTGTCTGGTCAGAAAGAAATTGATGCTGAGCGATTTGATATGATGTTGGATACAGCAAGAACGTTAAGTGATAGTTTGGATACTTATCTTTTAGATGATTTCCGTGAACCTTTGTCGGAACAGAGCATTGCGCGTTATCATCAAAGATTGATGCTGAATGAAGAGCAAGTTTGTGTGTAGTGTGTAGATTGGGCCGTTCGGACCAATTTAATTTTTTGTTTCATACTCTGTGTGTACACGTTCCTTTATAGATTACTTTGCAGTAAACTACTGATTTGCATATTAATGTTGAATTTCTATGAATCTGAGTGATGTTGCCCAAATTTTGAACGTACCGTGTACGCGAGACTGCGCATTGTCGGGGCTGAGTATCGACAGTAGAAAGGTGCAACCCGGGGAATTATTTATTGCGCTACGTGGGGAGCGAGTAGATGGCCACGATTATATAAAAGATGCTGTACGCGCAGGCGCTGCGGCTGTGATTTGTGAACAACTGTTACCAGATATGGTAGCACCGGAGCAATTGGTCGTTGCATCTAGCTTACAAGCATTAGGTGTCATTGCAACATGGTATCGGCAGCAGTTTACTTGCCCTATGATTGCGGTCACAGGATCTAATGGTAAAACGTCGGTTAAAGAGATGATCGCTCATATTTTGCCCAGACAATCTTTGGCGACTATTGGAAATTTAAACAATCATATTGGTGTGCCATTAAATATTTTGAAATTACAATCAGAGCATCGTTATGCTGTCTTTGAGCTTGGGGCTAGCAAGCAAGGCGACATTGCTTATACGGTGGCCATGATTCAGCCGCAAGTTGCTTTGATTAATAATATCGCTCCAGCGCATATTGAAGGGTTTGGCAGTTTAGACGGTGTGGCGCAAGCCAAAGGCGAAATTTATCAAGGGCTGAGTCAAGGTGGCATAGCCATTGTGAATGATGATGATGCCTACGCCCATTTTTGGGATAAAAGTCTCGCTGCGCATTCTGTGGTGCGATTTTCACGGTCACATGCCGCTGATGTGTGGGCAAGTGATCCGTCAGTCCATGCTAATGGCTGTACTGAATTTAAATTGAACTTACCTAAAGAAAGTGCTTTGGTGCGTTTGAAGGTGCCGGGACTACATGCTGTCAGCAATGCGTTGGCTGCCGCAGCGTGTACCTATGCACTAGGTATTTCTCTAGCGGATATCGTAACGGGTTTAGAGACTTTTACGGGTGTTTCTGGGCGCATGATGTTCTGCAAAGGTAAGAATAACGTTACAATTATTGACGATTCTTATAATGCGAATTTGCGTTCAACCTTGGCTGCTGTGGATGTGTTGGCAAAATGTCAAGGTATGCGTATTTTGGTCTTAGGGGATATGGCAGAACTAGGCGCATGGGGTGAGCGACATCATGAGGAAGTGGGCGTTGCTGCGCGAGAACAAGGGATTGATTGGTTGTTGACTTGTGGAAAGCTGAGCGCTAAATCAGCACTTGCTTTTGGCTCTGGTGGTAAACATTACCCCAATCAACAGGAATTAACGCAAGATTTATTGCGACGCTTGGATTCTAAAACAACAGTTTTAGTCAAGGGCTCAAGATCAGCTGCGATGGAAAATATTGTCCAACAGCTTATTTAAGGATACGAACGATGCTTTATTGGATCACACAATTACTACAGATGCATTACCACCCTTTTCGAGTTTTTCAATATATTACTTTTCGTTCTATTTTGGCTGCATTGACAGCACTATTAGTAGGATTGCTTTGTGGACCGCTCACTATTCGCTGGTTAAGAGGGTTGCAAATCGGGCAAATGATTCGGGACGATGGTCCCAAAACGCATTTATCCAAGGCTGGAACGCCCACCATGGGCGGAGTGCTGATTTTGTTAGCCATTACAGTGAGCACTTTGTTATGGGGCGATTTACATCAAAAGAGTTTGTGGGTGGTATTGTTGGTTACATTAAGCTTTGGCTTAGTGGGTTGGATCGATGATTATCGCAAATTGGTTCTGAAAAATAGCAAAGGGTTGCCAGCACGTTGGAAGTATTTTTGGCAATCAGTGATTACCATCGTTGCTTTGTTTTATTTGATGCATAATTCTAGTATTCCCATGCATAATCAATTGAGCATCCCTTTTTTCAAATCCAATTTTATTTATTTGGGTGTTTTCTTTCCAATATTCGCTTATTTTGTGATAGTGGGGGCGAGTAATGCCGTGAATTTGACGGATGG
>CAISKC010000463.1 GCA_903885895.1 uncultured Legionella sp. | reverse complement strand
GCTACGCTCTGGATGACGTAGCGTGCTATTTTTGGCCCGTTTTATAGTGGCATTATCAACAGACCCCTACTCAACAAATCCTTTTTCTCTGTAGTCTTGCGTCTCAAAATGCAATTTATCATCACGCATGCTGAGCAAGACATGGCCACCGTTGGCAAGCTTACCAAAGAGTAACTCATCCGCCAATGGTTTTTTAATATTTTCTTGGATTAATCTGGCCATAGGACGTGCGCCCAATATTTTGTCATAACCATGACCAATCAACCATTCTCTGGCTGATTTTTCCACGTTTAAGGTCACGTTTTTACTGCTCAATTGTTCTTCTAATTCCATAATAAATTTATCAACAACCAAACCAATCGTTTGCTCATCTAAAGCTTTAAAATTGATCACCGCATCTAAGCGATTACGAAATTCCGGCGTGAATTGGCGTTTCAATATCACCGCATTATCACTGCTATTATCTTGCACAGAAAAACCCATGGAATTACGACTGACTTCTTCTGCACCAATATTGGATGTCATCACCATGATCACATGCCGGAAATCCGCATGTCGACCATTGGTATCAGTCAAGGTACCATGATCCATAATTTGCAGCAGCAAATTAAACACATCTGGATGTGCCTTTTCAATTTCATCTAATAACAATACAGAGTGTGGGTTTTTGGTCACTGCTTCCGTTAACAAACCACCCTGATCATAACCAACATACCCTGGAGGTGCTCCGATCAAACGCGATACGGTATGCTTTTCCATATATTCCGACATATCAAATCGGATGAGTTCTATGCCTAACAAATTGGCTAATTGCTTAGTAACCTCGGTCTTACCAACACCAGTAGGACCCGTAAATAAAAAGCAACCTACAGGTTTTTCTGGTTCACGTAATCCTGAACGTGATAATTTGATAGCAGAAGACAAAGCAGAAATCGCGAAATCTTGACCATAAACCAATAATTTTAAATCCCGTTCCAAATTACGCATCGTATCTTTGTCTCTTGCAGACACTTTCTTAACAGGAATGCGCGCAATTTTAGCAACCACCGATTCAATTTCAGCAACTGAAATTATTTTACGGCGTTTATTCGCAGTCAATAAATTTTGATATGCTCCGGCTTCATCCACCACATCGATGGCTTTATCAGGTAAAAAACGATCATTAATATATTTGGCAGCCAATTCTGCAGCAGATCTTAAAGATGCAATCGAGAATTTCACACCATGATGCTCTTCCAAACGCCCTTTTAACCCTTTGAGGATTTCGAAAGTTTCATCTATAGATGGTTCTGGAACGTCAATTTTTTGGAAACGACGTGCCAATGCTTTGTCTTTTTCAAAAATACCACGGTATTCTTGATAAGTTGTGGAGCCGATACATTTTAATTCACCATTTGCCAATAAGGGCTTGATCAAATTAGAAGCATCCATAACCCCACCTGACGCAGCACCTGCACCAATGATAGTATGGATTTCGTCAATAAATAAAACGCCCCCTTCCACCTCTGATAATTGCTTCAATACAGCCTTTAATCGTTTTTCAAAATCGCCGCGATATTTGGTACCTGCTAACAACGCACCGAGATCTAACGAATAAACCACACATTTATTGATAGCTTCTGGTACTTGCCCATCGACAATGAGACGTGCCAAACCTTCTGCAATAGCGGTCTTGCCCACCCCAGCTTCGCCAACCAACAAGGGATTATTCTTGCGACGCCGACATAATACTTGAATCGTGCGCTCGACTTCTTCATGACGTCCAATCAACGGATCTATTTTGCCCAAACGCGCACGTTTGTTCAGATTCATACAAAAACTTTCTAAGGGGGATTCAACATTGTCCCCAGCCATCATTTCTTCATCCATCATCGCCGTCATGCCTTCACGCAACTCAGAACCTTGATATTTAGACACACCATGTGAAATATAATTGATGACATCTAAGCGTGTGATATTTTCACGACGAAGGAAATAAACGGCCTGGCTTTCTTGTTCACTAAAAATCGCAGCCAACACATTGGCACCACTCACTTCTGTTTTACCTGCTGATTGCACATGAAAAACGGCACGCTGCAATACACGCTGAAATCCCAAAGTAGGTTGCGTTTCACGCAATTCATCATCAACGGGAATAAGCGGAGTGGTTTCCTGGATAAATGTTTCCAGATCGCGGCGTAATTCTTCAAGATTGGCTTCACAGGCATGCAACACGTTTGCTGCCGCAGGATTGTCCAGTAAGGCTAGGAGCAAATGTTCCACAGTCATAAATTCATGGCGCTGTTCCTTTGCTTCTTTAAAGGCAAGATTTAAAGTGAACTCTAATTCTTTGTTTAGCATGATCGGATGCTCCTTTACTGTCGCTTACAGACGATAAGTTTACGCTTGTTCCATCATACAAAGCAGTGGATGTTCGTGTTGTCTAGCATAGTCATTCACTAGCATCACTTTGGTTTCCGCGATATCACGAGTATAGATACCACAAGTCGCACATCCATGAGTATGAACCTGTAACATCAACTGTGATGCAACTGATTCACTCATATAGAAAAAGCGTTGTAAAACCAAGATTACAAAGTTCATAGGGGTATAATCGTCGTTACGTAATAGAACTCGATATTTTTTTGGTTCTGCTAGGACAGGTGCCGGCTCAATCTGTACCGCAACCCTTTCTCCTAAGCCTGGTGCAACGATAATCTCTTCACTCATCTTCATCCCTATATATTGTTTATAGACGGATATCAGTAATTTGGCCAGTGATTAGATCAATTTAACGTAAATCGGTGGATAAGAATAGACCTAGGTAACGGTTGTAAAGGTTTTGGGAGAGGGAAATAAACCTTGATTACGCTGCGCGTAATCAAGGTTGTTATATTTTATTTAAAATAAGTGACAACTCACAACTAAACTCGCGCTCGAGCAGCTGCTTGTTCCTCTACGCATTCTACCAAACCACGTAGTTTTTCGGCACTCTTCGTCTCTGAAAACAAACCAAATGGCACTTTTTTCCAAGAAAATTGCGCTGGATCTTTCTGATAAATACGATACGCTTGATATCCTGTGTAAATCAATGGCGCACCTAGTGTGAGGATCAAGGCAACGATTTCTTTCAACCAGCGCAAAAGGGGCCGTCTGTGCTGAGCCAAAAACGCATGATCTCTATCAGCTATTGTTTTAATTTCGCCACACAATTGATCAAGACTCGCTTGGCTTGGCGCGATGATCGCAGAAAACGCGCCTAGTTTGCGTTCAACTTCCTCAACAATACGATGTATTCTCCGTGCTTTTTGATAAGCCAAAGGTAATGTCGCATCATCGACACCAAGCTCTAAAGCCCGAGGAGTTGGATACAGGGTATTCGCGTAATCTTTCATTGCCTGAATTTTTATCTCTAAAGTTTGAACAAAAACGGATTGAACCCTTGGATTTAATACGAATGGAACCACCGTAATCATCTCTGGTGTCACTTTACTAGCATATCCTTGTGCAAATTCACTATGAGTCGTCATAGTCATTACATTGTCTTGGTCCAATGGAGCGTTTGGATAAACAATACCTGAGGCTGTGTCATAAAATACACTTTGTATTTTATTCCGACCAAATTGTCCCATTTTAGACATAGCCAATATCGCATCAGAACTCGAAAAAGACACACCATCATCGGTGGTTCTACCATAATAAGGCCCATCAGTACGCACATTGGCAGCCCAAATATCATTACCAGGAAATGAGAACGGATCCCACGCCACAATTTTGACCATTCGATAACCAGTATAGTCAGTACCATCTTTCGGAAACTCTAGTTGCGCAGCAGCGGTAAACCCTTTGGCTTGACTGTCATACTCCTGATAAGGCCTGGCCATCAGAGTCATATGGTGTACAGAACCAGAAAATGGATCCACATTCCCTGGCAATCGATCAAAAGGATCATAGTTCACGACGCGAACCATGTTCAATTTTTCTCCGTGTGTTTCAAATAACCGTCTTAAAGCACGTGGTAGGTGATATTTAACCGCCTCTCTATATTTTACTTGTGCAAATTCACCTGTCCCTAAACCCGGAATATTAATCAGCAGAGGGGTATCGGTTTTCTGAGCTTCCGTATTTTGAACCAACAGACCCGGTAATAAGCGCCGCTCAATCAGCTGATAATAAGCTTCAGCATTTAAAGTATCATCCGCTTGGATGAGATCATCCATATCTGACGTCTTGAATCCCAGATCATTTCTAAGCAACGTTCCCGAAGCAAAAAGAAAATTAACGTCAGGACGAGCTTCTTCTGAATAATTTGGTGAAATAAGTCCAGGATAAGCAAAAGCATGATGCTCACCATTATTATAAGCACGAGTTCCGGTTGTACTGAAGATCATATCTGCAAGGATAGCATTCTCTTCTATCGTCCAATCAGCATTTTCAGCAATACGAGCAGAGCGTTCGGCACACAAGAGAGGCAATCGAGTACTCATCAAATGAGCGAGAAGTTCTTGTGCCGTCAACGCGTTATAATCAGATTGACCGACCTCCACTCTTAAACGCTGCCCAGCTCGTTTTCGCCCGTCACGCAGGTCTTGTAAATATGCAGTGGCTTTGTCCAGAGTGAGCTGTGAACACAAATAACGACCCGTGATCTCTCTATTTTGCATAATAATTCCTTCGGATAATGACATAGATATATATATTTATCTCGACTTTAGCCTATTTAGAAAATTGGCTAACGCTCGCAAAGACGACATGTTTGCCTTGTTTTCAAAAAAATCCAAAGTCCAGTATATATAAAAAAGAAATATTGTACCATATGTGGGCAGAAGAGACAATAAGCAACGCCCCACGTCATCCCGAGCGCGGTGAGGGATCTCCAAACAGTGGCACCATCTTTAGCATATCGATTCGTATAAGTCCTTCCATTCAGGATTAAATGCATTAACAAAATTCGTACTAATTGACAGGAGATCCTTCGCTGCGCTCGGGATGACGTGAGAAATTACGACAATGATGTGAGGCGTTACACAATAAAGATAAGTTCTGAGATATGAAGCAAGATCATTTGAATTTCAAACATTATTGGAGAGATGTACAACCATGTAGAGACGAGCAGCGCCTTATCATGACCCCTATCTTTTACAAAACACTGAACTGTCCCCTCTCCCCTGAGGGATCCCCTCATAATTTTTTGATAGAAAATCGATGTAAATGTAGGGTGGACAAAGCGCAGCGTGCCCACCAGTTCGAAGAAATAATTTAAAATCCTGCTTCAGGGATGATTATTTCTTCGAAATGGTGGGCACGTCGTTCTGAAGGATCTATCCAAAATTTGAGCATGCTGTCTGGTAGCGAAATTTTAAAGTTAATTGACAGATTTAGAAAAAATATTTATGTTTCCTCCGATCCGTTCGT
>CAISKC010000462.1 GCA_903885895.1 uncultured Legionella sp. | reverse complement strand
TCCTACGGTAACATTGTAATCCGTCATCGCTAATCTCCTCGGTTTTTATTGTTGTTTCGCAACTCAATAGTACCGAATTTTAACGATGACGCTAATACTTCTTGCTCATCTTGAATTTACAGCAGTATACGGACTTAACCCCAAAGAATTGGTAGAAGCAACTTATACTTTTTCAAAAATCACAGAAGAAGAAGTGCTATTTGAGCCATTATTTGGTTGCTGGGAAGCGAATATGACTCATGCATTAGAACGAGCACCTGTGGACCTTTGTTCAGTCCGTAATGAAGAGCAAATTGTACTAGGTAATGCCGGTGTGGTAAGGGTGCTTAGTGTTGGACAGGCTGTGAAAGATTTGCAAGCTGGTGATATTTGCATGTTGTTTGGTAGTGGAAGTTCAGATAAATATGGTTTTATGGTAAAGGCAATTGGCTATGATATGCCTGGCAGTATAGGGTTATTGGCCAAACGTTCAAAGACTCATTATAAAAGTCTCATAAAACTACCCGAAAATACCAAATATTCTTTGCAACAATGGGCAGCATTTTCTGTTCGTTACGTGACCGCTTGGGCAAATTGGCAAGTAGCTTATGGAGCGTTCCGCTTACAGATCCCTAAAGAGGAAGACAGTGATTTGTTTATTTTAGCATGGGGAGGTGGCGTTGGTTTGGCTCAAGCATTTTTGGCGAAATTTTATGGCTATGATGCGGCGATGGTTTCATCGCGCGCAGATCGCCTGGATTTTCTAAAAAAGCATGGCATTATTCCTATTGAACGCGCTCTCGACGGCGATACAAAAAACAATCTATTACTTGAAAACATTAATCAGAAGGCAAAGGGGCGTTCCGTATCCATTATTTTCGATCATATAGGTGGTGAGACCTATCGAACTTCTCTTAGGATCTTGGGTCGTCAAGGCGTGATTGCAAGTGCAGGGTGGAAAACAGGTATGAAGCTTTCTTACCTACGAGCGACTGAATGTATCAATCGCCGTTTTCATATACACACTCACTATGCAAGGTTAAATGAAGCGCTTGCTGCAATGGATTTTGCTGAAAAAAATGATTGGATGCCTATCGTTGATGATAAAAACTACACATGGAACGATATTCCACTTTTATCTAGAGATTATGAGCAAGATAGTTTGTTTACTTATTTTCCTATATATGGTGTTAATGATTAGATTGTTATGTTGTTAGTTTTTTCTTAGCGTATTGTTCTACTAATGTTATTTTCATTTGATGGATTTTTATCTGCTTGTTCTAAGGCTTGATCTTTAAATTTAGCACTGAGAGCGAATGGTGCCCGCATAGTACGGTGACTCATGTGAGCTAGTTCAACCTTTGATTTTTGGTGAATATTCAAATATTGTGTGCTTTCATGGGAGATAAATCATTTTATATTGTACTCCTATAGAGTATAGAGGCATCCTTATGGTTGTAAAATAAACATCTGTTTTTACAAAAATCATCTTGGATCTTTTGCCTGATGATAGCTATCGTAAATTACAGACGCAATTGATAGCCAGTCCAAAGTTAGGCGAGCTTATTCAAGGCAGTGGGGGATCAGAACGTTACGTTGGTCTATTCCGGGAGTTGGTAAAAGAGGTGGTCTTCGAGTTATTTATTATTGGATTACTGCAGCGGAGTAAATTTATATGCTTTACGCTTATCCAAAATCAAAACAAGAAAATTTAACATCAGTTCAATTGAAATTGTTAAAAGCTGTTGTAACAGAGGAACTATCACATGGATAAGCAAATGTTTGATGAACTAATCGAAAGTGTCCGTGAAGCAGGAAAAATACGTCGTGGTGAGAAGCAAGCGAAGCGTAGCTTTACGTATGCGC
This sequence comes from uncultured Legionella sp., assembly GCA_903885895.1. Taxonomy (GTDB): domain Bacteria; phylum Pseudomonadota; class Gammaproteobacteria; order Legionellales; family Legionellaceae. The sequence goes on along the minus strand of CAISKC010000462.1, from coordinate 2,380 downwards.
CTTTAGACGTCAAAAATATTCGTGAAAAAATTGGTTTATCTCAATGAGATTTTTCGGCGCTAGTGCATGTTAGTATTCGAACGTTGCAAAACTGGGAGCAAGGGCGAAGAAGTCCTAATGGACCTGCTTTGGCATTATTAACCATTCTTAAAAATGATCCGAAACATGCGATTAAAGCATTGCATTGAATAATACGGTCTAACCGAGTGTATGTATTTTTTTGACTATATCACTTCTCGTTTTGTATTTTGTTGAGCTCTCACTGGTGCGAACCCCAAGCCCCTTGGTTCGTAGGGTTGCTAACTACGGCAAATCACTTTCTTTTCATTATGTGCTAGGAAATTAAAACTATCAGTAGTGACGTGAAATTTTATAAGGCAGTTATTTTTTAGACGATAATCTGTCATATCAAAACAAGCAGAATATTTTTTGCAACCTCTTTACTAACGAATTATCGGTGCGGTTTCAGATAGCCGTAAATAAAGGCCGATATACATTTCCAGCTCCCAGAAATTTACTGATATTGCTTGCTGATTGTCATCCTTTTTCAGAGAGAGAAAGAAATGATGGAGAAAATGCAGTTGGGATATGGATTTTTGCTATTTTAGTTTGGTTTGGGGTTATTTATATGCTAACTGGTGAAAGCCAATGAATGGCTAGATGGTTGATATCTGGTTTGTTTTTCATGAAATCTTAAACTATAGTTATAGTCAGTCTAGAGATTCAAAACTGGTTTATAGGAGCCCATATGTTTCATGATTTTATAAAAGATCCAATGTGTAGCATCCCATCGGTTTTTTATCCTACGACCGTTTTTTTAGTGGATGATGACAAAGGTTTTTTAAAGATGCTTTCGCTACAGCTGCGTGACAAATTTAGCATTCGATGCTTTTCTGATTCCAATTTGGCAATTGAAACCATTAAATCTGAGCAGGAAAATTTCAACAACGGTGATTATCTAAAAGAACGATTTAATGGCAATGCGCTTGTTCCGCGCAAGGAAGTTTTGAATCCAGATAGATTTAAACGACATATGATTTCAGTTTTCGATCAAAATATGCCGAATATGACTGGTGCAGAGGGTATAAAAAACGCCGGGCTGAAAGGCTGTGAGACGAATAAAATGCAGTTCTATATATTATTTACAGCAACACAGGCCTCAGATCTAAAAGAAATGAGAGAAAAAGACCAAATTTTATCTCAGTATGAAATAAGCAAGTTTGATAAAGACTGTGTAGAAAAACTGGAAAAACAAATTGATTTCTTCCATGAAGATGCTTTTCAGTTTTTAGGGTATAGCATAGGTGCTACTTTGACTCGGGCACCAGGAAATACAAGCTTTTTCTTTGTCTGGGAGTTTTTGCCAATCTGGAATGCGTATATTAAAGAACATGATATTTGTGAAGGATATTTGTTTGATAGTCAAGGTAGCATGATGTTTTTAGACCGCAAAGGGAATTTGAGCTGGTTTATTGTGCGCAATGAATATGGGATTGAGCATGGGATTGAAAAAGCACTGGAGTATGGCGCACCTGAAAAAATTGTGAATGCTTTAAAAAGCAAAGAGTATATTTTATCACTCTACGAAGATGAGGATTTGAAAAACAAACAGCACATTCAGTGGGGCAAGTATTTGTTGAAAGCGAATGTTTTTAAAGATGAGGCTCTTGAGTCTAATACAGTACGCCATCGTCCAGCAACTTATTATTATGCGTTTACCAGTGAATTTCATGAGCATGGGATTCCAACTGATGACATATTATCTTACGAAGCATTTTTGAAGAAAAAAGACTAAATCAATCAAATCACACTAAAGGGAAAGTCATAATTATTTCGAGGTTCTGGTCTTCTTGTATTTTGATATTCAAATGACCCTGGATATTAAAAAACGGTAATTTACAAAATTGTATCCCAGGAAGCGTTTTTCCAAAATAGGTGGTTATACACTGCTCGGTCAAATAATTGAAGTTCGAAGCTTTGATGTTAGTAGCGTCCATTTTACAGAAAATACGGTTCATATCACCTTCTTTTGAAATGATGATACTGATTCTTTTTCTGGCCTCAACTGTTGTGTTTTGAAAAGTAGCATATAAAAAATGGGTGATAATAGCATCGATAAATAAAGATGAGACGGGAAGCTCAAAATCATATTCTGGAGTAAATATCACTTCGTTTTTGTCGTTTTTTTCAAAAGGATATAAGTCTAAAGTCTTTTGAATACAGTCTGTTGCTGATATTTTTTGATGGCTATTCAAACTTTCAGAAAAAGTATGCATTGTGTTAATTAAATCAAATACTGGTCTTACCTGCTCCTCTAGATTAAGGTTAAGTCCGTATACTGCTGTAAATTCAAGATGAGCAAGAAGTATTAGCGTCATCG
>CAISKC010000461.1 GCA_903885895.1 uncultured Legionella sp. | reverse complement strand
CCTATGATATCGGCTGCTGCATATCCAAACAAAGCCTCTGATCCTCTATTCCAGCTCACGATGACACTATCTAGTGTTTGGCTGATAATAGCGTCTTCTGACGATTCAACAATAGCAGCTAACAATGCCATTTTCTTTTCCGCTTCCTTGCGTTCGCTGATATCTTCTACTGAGCCTGCCATGCGAATAGGTTCGTCATTTGTGTTCCATTGGGCCTGTCCTAACGCGTGAATCCAAATATATTCCCCATTATTACGCCTCAGCCGGTATTCCGTATTATATGGGCAAAGATGTTTCAAATGGTCAAAAAGCATTTTTTCAGTGCTCTCTTTATCCTCTGGGTGGGCGTTGTTGCATAAATAAAAAAATAGATGAAATCAGGTCTATCGGTCTTTATTCAAGACACTTTAACTGATTCTGGCATTCCAAGTGATGTCATCCGATTTAATACGCGCACACCTATCCCGCCTTCCGTTTTTTGTTGCGGAATTTCCCTGGCTTTCATGCTCGGCCCGATGATTTTCTTATATCGCAACATACACAATTCGACGTGGCTTCGTAGCCCATAATCATTTTCTTTTTGCCATGCTATGCGCCCGACTTCTTCGAGTAAACGGATGTGATGATCACGTTGGGTATAACCCTCTTGGCTAATCACTGCATCTGATGGTGGCGGAATAACAATACTCGCGGCAGGCTGTTTGTTCAAAATGGCGTTGGTGAGTTTAACGCTATCGTAAGCGCCATCAGATCAAGTCCGTATACTGCTGTAAAGTTTTGTAATTGAGTATTTACCTAAAAATGTAGCATCTATATAAATAGGTTTTTATGCGGTTATAAAAAGCTCTTGCAAGAGCCATCCATATTATCCAAACTATTGGTGTTGAAACAATTAGAGGAAATGAGATGGCTGACTACGATATTAAATTAAATACGAACCAGTTGGTAGATGTATTAAGTAAAAATGATGCAATTAAAGAATTATTAGAGTCTGTATTGAACCAGGTTCTCTCTACCCAAATGACAGAGCATCTTGGGGCTGAACGCCACGAACAAACAGAAGAGCGTGTTGGCTATCGTAATGGAACACGTGTTCGAGAGCTTTATACGCGTGTTGGCCCATTAAGTTTACAGGTTCCACAAACTCGTGACGGTAGTTTTAAAACCGAAATTTTCAAGCGTTATCAACGTAGTGAGCAGGCTTTTGTTTTAGGAATTATGGAGATGTATTTAGAGGGTGTATCTTGCCGTAAGGTAACTAAAATAACCGAGCAGTTATGTGGATGCAAATTTTCTAAATCAACAGTTAGTGAACTATGTGTAGAACTAGATGCACGGATGAATGCATGGCGTAATCGCAGCTTACATGAAAAAAAATATCCTTTTTTAATCATTGATGCATTGGTTGTTAAGGTCAGACGAGATGGAGCTGTGCGCCCAACTGGGGTCTTAATTATTTATGGTATTAATGAGGATGGTGTTCGTGAACCACTAGATTTACTTGTGGCTAATAGCGAATCACTGGCTAGTTGGACTGAGATTTTTAAGCGTTTAAAACATCGTGGCTTAAATGGTCTTGAATTGTTAGTTTCTGATGACCATGCTGGGCTTGTAAAGGCTGTTAATCATGAATTTCAAGGAGTTATATGGCAAAGATGCCAAACACACTTTATGCGTAACATTCTAGGCCACAGTCCACGGCATTTAAAACAGAGTATTGCCAATGACGTTAAGCTTATTTTTACTGCAGAAAACAAGGAAGTTGCAGTATTATTGGCACGAGATACCATTGCTCGACATGAGGGCAAAGCGTCGCGAGCTATGGACTGCCTGGAAAACGGGCTAGAGGATGGAATAGCTGTACTCCTGTTGCCACAACGCTATAGACAACGCTTAAGAACATCTAATTTAGCTGAGAGAATGAATGAAGAAATTCGTCGTCGGGAACGTGTCATACGCATATTTCCTAATGATGAAGCGGTAATACGTCTAATTGGCGCATTGTTAGCCGAGAAACATGATGAGTGGCAAGCTGCGTCAAAATACTTTGATATGACGGAATTTTGGCAATGGATGGTTGAACAAGAAACTGATATCCCTATAGGTAGTAAAGTGGTTGCAATTAACTAGTAATGATTTAGTGGAGAGGATAAATATGGATCTTTACAGCAACATTCGGACTTGATCCAAGATATTACCTGATTGTATGTCAATTAAACGCAAAATCAGTTTGATAAACGTCGACTTTCCACCACCAGAATAACCAACGAGCCCTACTTTTTCACCAGGATTTATTGTGATCTTAAGATTTTTAAACAACGGTTTGTTGTTTGCATACTGAAAAAAGACGCGATCGAATTGGATTTCACCTCGTGTAACCTGTAAAGGACGGGCATTTGGACTATCAATCACTTCATGTGGCTGCTGAATAATACTTAACGCTTG
>CAISKC010000460.1 GCA_903885895.1 uncultured Legionella sp. | reverse complement strand
TTTGTTGAGAGCTTTGCTTTCATTAAAATAATGACATATGAAATACACAATATGCATATTATATCATTGATATATAATGATTATTTTATAATGCCTTGAGCTGGCTTGCAGGATTTAGGCGTAATGTAAAATAAAGAGTATAGTAATTTTTGAAATTTTAAAGTAGTATAAATAAAATACCATATTTGTTTAGGGGGTATTTATTTATGTTTATTGAGCTTAGAGTCAAATAAAAATTATCTGGGTGGTATTTGGAGTCGATACCATTAGGACTTACGCCTGACCTGGAAAGTCATTTATGGAAGATAAATGAGCATGCTGTACGAGCAATTCGGCAATTTTAGTGAGTCTTTGTCATCAAATTTGGAGGGAAAGAATAAATGAAATTTTTTATTATCAATATGGTAGCGAGACTTTTGCGAGTTATTTCGTACCTTTATGCAAAATAACCTATCGATCAAATGAGTAAAATTTATGGAACTAAGAAACATTAAAGACACACTAAAAACATTAATCTGCTTAAGTCTGAGCCTGAGCATTATAGGTTGTAGTGGGGCTAGAAACATTAACAATGCAACGGGTATATCAGTGATCGAAGTTGATCATACCGTGAAAGGACCTGTGTCTGGAGTTGGTATTGAGTCACAGGATATTGTTTCAATGACTGACAAAATGTTAAGAGACATTCTTGCTACTCCAGTAATTAGCTCTCGACAAAAAGTTTCTCGTATCATCATTGATGATTCTGACTTTATAAATGAGGGATCACAACCCATCAATAAAAAATTGATCATTAACAGATTAAGAGTAGATCTTAATCGTTCTGCTAATGGGAAAATTAAATTTATAGGTCGTACATATGCATCTTCCGTAGAAAAAGAACGCAATCTCAAACGCGAAGGGGTAACTGATACAGGAACCACTGGACTGACAAAAGCACAAGCAGGGGCTGATTTTAAACTAGTTGGCAGTATAGCAACTCTTGATAGTTATTCAGGGAGTTCTGGTCTGCATCAACGTTACAATCAAGTGACTTTTGAAATGCTTGACTTAGAAAGCAGTGAAATAGTTTGGAGTAATAATTACGAATTTGAAAAAGCCGCTGCCGATGATGCTGTATACCGATAATTTTTTTACATACTCAACTCAATAATAATAATAAAAATGAAAAAACCTCAATTAGCACTTTCAATCATAGCAATCGCATCAGTGGTGGGCTGCTCATCAATTAACCAAAAATATGTTGCTAACCCAGCAGATACTCAAGTATTTGTAGGCAATAAACCTACTGTATTGCAACCTTTTTTCAAAACAATGTTCGAAGAAGGAGAACGCAATGCGGTTCTCAATAAAGACCGACTGGGCCTGGCAGCAATAGAAAATAAAAATTATGACATTGCCACGTATGTATTTGATGATGCCATTGCTCGTATTGATACTATTTATTCCGACAACCCTGCTGCAGAACAGGCTAGATCAAAGTTTAATGAAGAAAAGGTTAAAGATTTCAAAGGAGAATCCTATGAAAGAGCAATGACCTATTACTACAGAGGACTCCTATATTTACGTACAGGTGAATATGACAACGCTAGAGCCGCATTTTTGGGTGCAAGTCTTTAGGATAAATTCTCAGAAGATCAATCGTACAATCAAGATTTTGCTATTATGGATTACCTAGCAGGGTGGGCCTCAATGTGCATGGGTGATCAGTCTGCAGCAGCCGATCATCTCCGAAGAGCAACCACTATCAATCCTGCCTTAGCACCGTTAACAACAAACCCACCTAAGCATCTTGTTATCATAGAAACTGGATATGCTCCACAAAAAGTACGTTCTGGTAAATACAGTGAGGTTCTGAAGTTTACCGATAACGCTGCTAATCTAAACACCAGCCCACATTTATTTATGGCAGATTCGGAAGTAGGTAGTCCTGTATTGGGCAGTGACCTTCTTTTTCAAGCAACAACCAGAGGCGGACGGGTTGTCGATTCAATCAATTCAGGTAAAGCAGAATTTAAAGAAAATATGGCAACCTCTGCTGCCGTCGCTATAGGAGTGAGCTTAGCCTCTGCGGCTGTATCGCAGTTTGTTCCGTTTGCCAGTTACATTAGCATAGGTAGTAGCGCATATGGCTTAGTTGCAGGCGGTGTGGGATCAGAAACAACCCCTGAGGCCGACGCAAGAACCTGGGAAGGTTTGCCTAAACAAATCTATTTTGTAAATACTCAAACACCAACTGATCCAGCCAAATTGACAATGAAACTGGGGGCAACAAGTATCCCCGTTTCATTTCCAATGCAGGCTCAAAATGGTAGTTGTGGGTTTTCGTGGACTCACGCACCTTCAGCGCAACGTCTAATACCAATAACACAATTAATATCTGCTGATACAGATGATGATAGGGGTCCAAAGAACCAAGCTTATCGTGAGCAGCTAAAAACTCAACAATTTTAAATTAACCTTAGCGGGAAGCTCGTCAGAAAAAAACGCATTCGTTTTTAACTAATGAATGTGATAAACACGTTTTTCGTTAAACACTTTATTGAAGGTGTGCCTTAACATTATTACGGCACATAAACACAGACTATTCCGAGAAAACAAATAAATGAAATGTAAAAATATATATTTTCTTATCGCTGTGTTATCGCTTACTGGCTGTGCGGAAACCCGTAAAATGGTAGTGGAATGTGAATTTCCAAGCGAAAATGCCCCGCAAGGGCCAGCTCTAGTTGCTCAGGAATATGGCAGAATGAGTCCGATACCTCTAAATGCCATTCAATATGTTGACCGTTCCCTGACTGAGCAACTGGTTATACAATCATTGAGAACCAGTCGCACACCTACCAATACAGTTAAAGTTAGTGCGCGTATGGTTAATTGTGGTGATTCTCCCTTGGTTGTTGGTGTCAGAACGCACTTTTTTGATAAAGATCAAGCGTCAACCGAAAAAGAAACTACTTGGCACAATGTTGTCATTCAACCCCATGCATTAGGCCAATACAGCGAATCATCATTGTCGCCCAATGTGGCAAATTATTTGTTAGAAATGAGGGATGCTCGCTAGGTTCTGTTGACGATTTACCAATCAGGCTTCAACAAAATGTAGCTGCACCTGGTGTCAGTCTGCGTATTGAGGTTTTGCTGGATAATGTGAATGCAGCAATGACACAGATGGTTAATGATGTCGTGAGTCACCAGGTAATAAAGAATTGAAAGTTTTAATTGGGTAGTTATATTATGAAGTTACTATTTAAACAAATAGCCATGTTATGTATTCTGTCACTGGCAACAATAGAGTCATTTGCAGTTGATTACCGTGAAGATGAGCCACCAACATTGGCTGCACCTATAGAAAAACAGCACGATGATACAACACTAATTGCTTCTTTCGCTTCACTCTACAGAGCAAAAGGCAAGCCAAGAATTGCTTTGTTTTGGAATAGGGAACAAACGGATGTTTTGGAACAGCAGCGAGAAAAAATATCCAGTACTACTCAAACAATACCTTCGCCAATCGGCATGAGTGATTTTTAAATATCGAAGAAAAGAGAATAGCCAGAAAAGGTAGAATACATTTTCTGACAACGCAT
>CAISKC010000459.1 GCA_903885895.1 uncultured Legionella sp. | reverse complement strand
CGTTCATCATGTCACCACAAAAAAACTCTCTTAGATTATATCACATATTAGGACTTGTTGATATTTGAGGCACAAGTCAACAGACCCTAATCATGATCTAGATCAATGAATTACGATGGAGAGCAGATTAAAATTGAGGTCCAAGCATTTAAAAGGGGTTATACGATGATATACGGTTTATTAGGACTATCCTTAAAAGGCTACCTCATAGCTATTCTTATATTCACACAATTAACGATTGCATCGGTCACCATATATTTACATAGACATCAATCACATATGGCATTAAAGCTTCATCCAATAGCTAGTCATTTCTTTCGACTTTGGTTATGGCTAGCGACCGGTATTAAAACCAAAGAATGGGTCGCAGTACATCGTAAGCATCATGCAAAATGCGAAACGATTGAAGATCCACATAGTCCTAAAAATTGGGGCTTGAAAACGATGTTATTGCGCGGAGCAGAAGTCTACCGTACAGGAAAAACCAAAGAAACTGTTGATCAATACGGCATGGGAACACCTAATGATTGGATTGAACGCAATATATATAGCAACTTTGACAAACTGGGGATTGGGTTAATGCTGTGCATTAATTTACTCTTATTTGGTTTGCCTGGTTTAACCATCTGGGGTTTGCAAATGATGTGGATTCCATTCTGGGCAGGTGGCGTCATAAATGGTCTTGGTCATTGTTTTGGATATCGTAATTTTGAACCCAATGATGCCTCTACCAATATTTCCCCTTGGGGTTTGCTCATTGGTGGCGAAGAGTTACACAATAATCACCATGCTTTTCCTTCCTCAGCAAAATTATCTGTGAAATGGTGGGAAATAGATATGGGCTGGTTCTATATCCAATTATTGCAATTTTTAAAATTAGCCGAAGTAAAAAAAGTACGGCCGGTACTGTGTTTAAAAAAAGCAAAACAGTCTATTGATTTTGACATAATAAAGATTTTGGTGAATAACCGTCTTCAATTTTTAGATGAATATAGTCGAAAAGTTATTCTACCCACTTTGAAGATGGAACGTAGTCAATCCAAAAATAAAGTTCGTATTCCTAATACAGCAAACAAATTGCTCATCTGTGCACCATCTTTATTAGATAAAACAAATCAGCAAATTGTCTCCGATTTATTGAAAAATAATCTTGGACTAAACCTGGTCTATCGATTCAGAGAATCATTACAAGCTATTTGGGAAGAGAATAGAGCCAGCCAACAGGATCTGGTCCAAGCGCTAAAAAAATGGATCTCAGAAGCTGAAGGCTCAGGAAATGATCTATTGGAGAAATTTGCAAGCAGCATACCTTATTATACAGTAAGATGAGAAAAGCATGCTAAAAGAGCAAATGGCATTCTTAGAAACCAAAGCACCTCGGTATACAAGCTATCCTTCTAGTTTGTATTTCCGAGAGCTGAATGAAAGCAGCCACCAACAATGGTTGACAGAGTTTGATGACAAACAAAGTATTGCTTTGTATGTCCATATCCCTTTTTGTAGTCAATTATGTTGGTTCTGCGGCTGCCATACAAAAATTTCCAATCATTACACACCTATCCATCGTTACGTCCAGGCCTTGTTAAAAGAAATAACCCTGATAAAAAAACACGCACCAGCTCTCATGAAGCTCCACAGCATTCATTTTGGCGGGGGTTCACCTAACATTTTGACGGATGAAGATCTTGAAAGCATTATGCGACATATTGCTGCTAATTTTGACATTCAAGATGATGCTGAAATTGCCATTGAGCTGGATCCGAGACATCTGAGTCAAGAGAAAACGCATACTTACCAACGCTTGAATTTTAATCGTGTCAGTCTTGGTGTGCAAGATACGAATCCAACGGTTCAAGAAGCCATTCATCGAATACAACCGTTTGATCAGATACGCCAAGGTTGTGACATGTTGCGATCAGCAAATATCGATAACATTAACATCGATCTTATTTATGGGTTACCATTTCAAACACTGCCTTCCATTGCGAAAAGCTTTTCTGACGTGTGCTCACTATCTCCTTCTAGAATTGCCTACTATTCTTTTGCTCATATTCCGCATGTAAAGCCACAACATCGACTCATTTCAGAAAAGGACTTACCTAACACCCATCACAAAGCACAAATGTATTTACAAGCAGTGGAAATTGCTCAGAAACATCACTACATCCACCTAGGTATTGATCATTTTATGCAACCAGACGATACCTGCGTTACTAGCTTTCATCAAAAAAAATTTCGGCGTAATTTTATGGGGTATACCTCGCAGAAAAATGATTTTGTGCTAGGCATCGGAGCCTCTTCGATCAGCAATTTAGGTAAAGGATTGTCGCAAAACCACTCGATTACTGCTGAATATGAACTAAAAATAACGCGTGGTACATGGGCTACTGCACGAGGATGGAGCTATAACAAAGAAGATTTGCTCCGTAAAAGAATTATCGATGAATTGATGTGCTATTTCTCCGCGGATATTGGCCAAATACTCACTGACCATGATTATCCAATTGATTATTTTGATCAAAACCTAT
>CAISKC010000458.1 GCA_903885895.1 uncultured Legionella sp. | reverse complement strand
TACCCAGGCGAATTTTATTTAATTCCTCAAACTCCAAGACTACTTGACGTAGCATTACTGTTGTATTTGGCAGCATTTGACGGCCACCAAGAAATATTTTTATTAGGATATAACCGCGAAACTCCTGTGCAAAGCCAAACTTGGACCACCCAGATACGAGAAGTTATGGATGCGTATGCAGGTATAAAGTTTTACTTAATAGGTGAAAAAACCAATATGCCAGATATGTGGATGGAAGCGGCCAACTCTATACCTATGTCCTACAGAGATTTTGTCGGTTATTGCGATATTTGAACTTGTTGTTCCATAGTCAATATTTTATCACGTACTGAATCAAGATTAACTGTTGACCATAGTCCTGGGTGTAATGGTCGAGGTAAATGGCCAGATGCAATCCACGCCCATCCTACGTGTTCAATGTTAAGCACTGGTCGAAATTCGTCGGCAACGCTACAAAAAAATGTATTATAAGCAAATCTATTGTCAGCGGTTGTAAACTTTTCTAAAGGGACTAATCGCAAATATTCTGGCATTGTGCCAAGTTCTTCTTCACATTCTCGAATAATACAGTCCATTAGTGTTTCGTTAGATTCAACTTTGCCTCCTGGCAAGCCCCAAGCACCTGGATGCTTGGTATCATTGCGTAGCAGATACAAATAGCTTTGCGTACTGACTGAATAAAACCACACTCCTACTGCATTTATAATACCAGACTCCATTTGCCTCCCGAATACAGTCCTTGATAGCTTTTAACCCAGGCAACACCAGTCCACCGATATTGTATTTCTGTGGTTATATTTGTGACATATTGAATGTTATCGGGACTACTGGTACTGTCAAATGACACTGACCAACGTTCTCCGTCATACTCCACAATATCATTGGCCTGTGCCACCAATGGCTCACCATTTTCTCCTTGCCATGAAACAGGACTAGCTCCGTTCCAACTACCAGTGTCTTCGGTGAACAAATAACGTTGTCCTGCAGTAGCAGTCATTAATCCTGCTCCTGGCCCACTGGCCAATGGATTTATAACTGCGGTAAGTGGAGCTAATGTATTAGCTGGTTTAGTTCCAGCATCAACATCAAACAGCAAAAATCTGTCGTCAGTAGGATCATACGTCACTGTGCCAATAACATCTGTTCCATCTGGTTGTTCTAACGTTACATAACTTATACCAGGTCGCAAATTACCATATTGATTAACAATATCATGCCATAATAAGTTACTTGGCGGACTGTTTGGCGGAGCTAAACTGATATTAGACTGATCGGTAACTTGATTTTGTGACAACGCTTGTAGTTTAAGCCCATTGAGATCATCTCCAAGGAGTAATACTTGATATCCCCATGGGGTAATTTGCAACCTTGTTCCTAGTAATAAATCGTTGTCTAGTACTGCATTATTAATATCACCGTCCGCATCAAATACACTCATGATAATACGTTCAATTACACCTAGTTTTTTAACTTTAGCTGGACTACTAATCCATATAGGTAGCTTAAATGTTAGCGTACAAATATCTATAGGATTATCTGTTCCTACTGGTACAGTTCGACTTGACCAATTCACGTCATCTAAATACAACACAGTTAAACTTGTCCAATCTATGTAGTTGTCGGTGCTTTGTATTTC
>CAISKC010000457.1 GCA_903885895.1 uncultured Legionella sp. | reverse complement strand
ATCACCTATTCCTGTTTTTTAGGGAAAAGTGATCACGATCAGGCGATAATAGGTGATCACGATCAAACGAGAATCACTGATCACGGTAGAACAAGAATGAGTGATCACGATAGGCAAGAATACCCACCCGGAGTAAGAATGACTGCCTCAGCTAGAGCGCTCAAAGAGCAATTTACAAATACAACCTTTTTTGGACAAAGCAAAACACTGGCTGATTTGGTTGAAGAAGGCTATCAGGCGAAAATGGGCAATCGGTAAGGTCTAAACAATAGTGCGAAGCCTCATCGTCGCAATTGAATGTGGCAAATGTCTTGAGATTAGAACACCATTAATTCTGTAATCTAAAGTAGGTTGGGCCTTCTTGGCCCAACAAACGCGCAAAGCGCTACATAATCAAAAGAGTTTGTGTGCTACGCACAGCCGTTGGGCCAAAAGCCCAACCTACTTTAAATTAAAACGCCATAAAAAATTGATTACTCTGCTATTTGTAAGAACGGCATTGAATGAGGTTTATGCAAGGTTCCGAAGTTTTGAGTACTACAATGAGAATTATGATTTGTACTACCCAACGCAATGAGACTACACGCAAGAACGGCCTTATAAAAAAGACATCTTAACCATTAAGCCTTTTATCGTAAAAACTTAAACGTCAAAAGGTATCTCAAAGATTGAAAACACATCTTGACGAATGGTATTACAAATTTTATCCAAAGGTAAATGACTAAGATTTTTATCAGAAAAAGGATTTTGTAATTCAACGCCTATTTGGTCTAACGCCAATAATGCGTAAGCAACCAATCCAGATATCACTGGACTAATAAATAAATTTGAAATCTTTATTAAAGCAAGTGGTAACATCAATAAAAAGCATAATATGAATCGCCGCGATTTTACTGCCATAACAAAAGGCATGGGCGTTTTTAAAATTCGCTCACAACCTCCTAGTGCATCCACAAGTCGGGATCTTGTTTCTTCTGCACGAATAAATGTAAAGGAATCTAATAAATTATGCATTCGAGCGTAATGTAATTCTTTTGCAATTAAATTACCCAAAGCAATACTAGGTGTGTTAGCTTGCGTAATGATAAAATAAGCTTTCTCATCCAGATATTGTTTCAAAAGCGAGTTATCTTTTTTATTACGCAAATGATCTTTCATAAGGTACGGAAAAAGCATCGTATAATGACAAAGTCTTGTTTTCCATTCTTTAGTTTGTTCTGTTACAACATATTGATTGAGAATAATCGCTAAATTGCGACAATCATTGACCACATTACCCCATAACTTCCTGCCTTCCCACCAACGGTCATATCCGGAATTAACTCTAAACACTAAAATTAATCCCATAATTAACCCTCCATATTCAAAAGGGCCAATTGGCAATACTAAATCAGGAAACCTATGATTCAACAATGAAATTAAACTAGCATATAACATCACCAATATGACTTTGATGATAACTTTGGGCGTTACAGACCCTCTGATGGTTAAAGCATTTTGCATAAAACTATCATGTTCGCATACATTTTCTAGCATGATGTCATCTACATTGAAAACATAATCAGTATTTTAACCGATTAAACCTAGAATCGCTATCACATGGGTATACGAATGGTAGAAATGAGCCACTTAGACTTATATCAATATAGCTCAACTTTAGCCTTTTTTAGAAAATTGGTTAATAACTCGTCTTTGCGAACGTTTGCGAATTAATCCAGCTCGGGATTTCAATTGAAATCGGTCTAGATTGCTTCACTGCGTTCGCAAAGACGACATGTTTTCCTTGTTTTCAAAATAGACCAGTATAGATAAACAGTTTATAAAGCATTTTTCAATAGGTAAGTACTGAGTTCGCGAGCAACCGCTTGACCAGAAAGGTAAGCCGCTTCAACCCTTGCTCCTTGTGTCCAATCTCCACACAACGCCAGGTAATTTTTTCTATCAAGTACTGCGGAGGTTTGTAGTGGTTTAATACAATTCGCATAGCGCCAATGATGCATGCTCATATGATCAACTTGATAACTTGATAAATCGAGGATCTGTGACGCCGCAGTCCACAACTGACTCTGCACTTCTTGCAAATCTGCCTTGATATGATCTTCAGCCCATTGGTTGTTGGATAATACGACTAGCGTTGGTTCTGAAGCTCTCCCAGGTTTGCTGCTGTTACATGAAATCCATTGAATACAAGGGCTTTGAATGCTAGCGCCGCACCAACTTGGCAAAACAAATGCAGCATTACATCCCAACATTAAAACATAACACCCCTGCATCTCGACAGAAGATACACTCTCAGAAAATGGATTGTCT
>CAISKC010000456.1 GCA_903885895.1 uncultured Legionella sp. | reverse complement strand
TCGTTTTCTGGTCATGCGTAATGTTACATTTACTTCTGGCGTGCTACGATGTCTTGTTCCAGAATCTATAATTATTTTTGTGTCAGCTCTTATTTCATGATGAAAGTGAGCAAATAAATTACAAAGTTTCAGTAAACGTTGATTATGTTCTTCTGCCCACTGAATAAATGAATTTTTAAGATCCTGTCCACCTGGTTGAATTGAATAAAAGATCCCTGTTTTATCAATTTTTTTATTTTGCTGTCTCAAATTATCTAAGTATTCACACCCAATTTCTTGGCTTTCTAGCCATGTAACAGGATCCATAGCAACTTTACCGCCACCACTATTGTCAGAGCTTAATAGAAACCATAAGTTTTGCATAGCGTTATGATAAGATTGGTATAACCAATAACTACCTACCACAGGTGACTTAGGATTGTTTGTTAGTATAAAATAACCGTCATTGAATCGGGACTCTATCATGTCTTTTTTAAAAGCAGGATCATAGTTCATCATTTCGATCATTTCTTGCAGGCGCGAAATCACATTCGAAGAGGCTAGCAAATGATCTGCATCGAGTAAACCTACTTGATAATACTCCTGATCCGCTATATTTAAATAATATTCATTTGTCCCAGATTGAACTGTAGCTAATTTTTGGCCTTGTAATTGCGTTTTTAGAGATGCTCTTACGGAATTGGTGCCACCACGCTCTAAAAATCCAATTTTTCCGGTTTCAATGGTGCTAGCTGTGCGACTCGGATTGGTGCATGGAATTGTTTTCCATCATTTTTTACTCGACTCAATTTGAGTAGGTAAAAAATCTGAATGAGGTAAAGTAACGCCAGTATTTAAACGCGGAGTGATACCAATAATAGCGGATATTTTAGCTACAGTTTGATGCAGTTTCGCGTTGTGGAAAACGCCATTACTCTGCATAATATTATCAGGATATTTATTCAACAGAAAAATGAAATGTCTCAGGAGTTTTTTGGTTTCTTCGGATTTTTTTATATTTTTCATCGAAGTTGCTAATTTCAAAATTTTGTCTAATTGAGAATCTAGCACGCTTGTGGATACAGGTTCTAATGTCAAAGAGCCTTGAGATGTTATCACAGCACTTATTGTATCCAAATCTGCCTTTAACGTATCAATAACGTTCGTTGCAGTGATTGAATTCATTATTTGTAATTGAACCATAACCGCAGTCCGTTTATGATATGCAAGATAATTTATGATTATTGTATCAAAAAATGCTCTAATGAACAAACTAGTTTACAAGATGGTGTTAAAAAAAGAATTCTATTTCAACAATTTGGTCTATTTTTAATGTTGCTCAATCTAAAGGTTGTCGCATTAAAAGATGGTCAATTTTGCGTGTTGGATTAAGACTCAATCTAAATTAGATTAGGGTAAAAATTAAAAAATTGATGTTTTGGAGAAAAAAATGCGGATACATGTGTTGGGGATAGGTGGGACGTTTATGTCAGCGTTGGCGTTTTTGGCGCGTGATGCTGGTTTTGACGTGACCGGGAGTGATGCGAATTGTTATCCGCCTATTTCTAATTTGCTACAAGACAAAGGGATCGTTTGGACCGAAGGGTATGAAAATTGTGATGATATGCTCAAAGCTGATATGGTGGTAGTGGGTAACGCCATGAAGCGTGGGATCCCTGTTATTGAACGTTTATTAGATGCCAAAATTCCTTATTGTTCAGGACCAGAATGGTTAGCTCAGCATATTCTTTCGCGTTATCGTGTGATTGCTGTCGCAGGTACGCATGGTAAAACAACTACGACATCGATGGTTGCACATATTTTAGCTGAGGCTGGATTGAATCCAGGTTTTTTGATTGGCGGAGTAGCTGTTAATTTTAATAGTAGTT
>CAISKC010000455.1 GCA_903885895.1 uncultured Legionella sp. | reverse complement strand
GTGAATTACGTAATCTTTAAGATCTGGAATAGTTGGTACAATAAAGACCATTGATTTATTAGATTTGTCCGGATTAGCGGATTTATCAGATTTATCAGTTTTCTCAGACTTTGTTAATACTTTATAGTCTTGTGATAATTTAGGATCAATCAGTTCAAATAATATCACTACAGGTACATTGACCATAACTGTTGGTAATAATCTAGCCAGTACTAATTTGACTGGTGCTGGAATAGGTGGGGAAACAAGGAATATTGCTTTAGCTAATGCTACATTTACAGAATCAAACGCCATTGATGTTTATGTAAAAGCTGGTTCTGATATTGTTGCTTCAACAGGTGTCGGGACTACAACTAGAACATTAGACTTCACTGGTTTTAGTGGAACATTTACTAGGACATTGCTTGAGGTTATTTATGGTAATTTAATTTTAGGTAGTGGTATGACTTACACGCCTACATCTACAGCACTTCAGTTTAATGCAACTTTACAACAACAAAATATTACTTCTAATGGTGTAACTTTAGCTTGTCCATTAACTTTTGGTGTTAGCGGAACATCAACGCAAACAATTCAGCTTCAAGATGCTTTAACAATAAGTTCTGCTTACACTTTACAATTAGCATCAGGTACTTTTGATGCTAACAATAAAAACGTAACGACAGGGTTATTTAATTCATCTAATACAAATAATAGAAGTTTATTAATGGGTTCAGGTACTTGGACATTAACAGGGACAGGTACAGTTTGGTCTATATCGACTACAACAGGTATGACACTTACCCCATCAACTTCTACGATTGTATTTAATGGAAGTGGTGTTGGAAACTTTAATAGTGGTGGACTAATCTATTATAATTTAACTCAAGGCAGTAGCAATGCTTTAACTGTTTTTGGCTCAAACATATTTAATACAATTAGTAATACTGTTAGCCCTACTACGATTACATTTACAGCAGGAACAACACAAACTGTTACTAACTTTAATGTTAATGGTACTGCAGGTAATTTAGTTACTATAAATAGTTCAACAGCAGGTACACAAGCTAATTTATCTAGCCCAAGCAACATCACCAATACTGTAAGCTATGTCAGCCTACAAGACAACAATGCAACAGGCGGTACATGGCAAGCACCATCTAATCAAGGTAATGTCATTGTAAGTAACGTAACAGGCTGGTTTACAAGTAATTTATTTAATGAACAAATTTTAGAAAATGGAACTGCATCTGATTCACAAAATGAATTAATGGTTACTAATTCACAAACAACAGAATCAGGAAATGCACAAGATACACAATCAG
The DNA here is from genome assembly GCA_903885895.1 of uncultured Legionella sp. Taxonomy (GTDB): domain Bacteria; phylum Pseudomonadota; class Gammaproteobacteria; order Legionellales; family Legionellaceae. The sequence goes on along the minus strand of CAISKC010000455.1, from coordinate 815 downwards.
AATCAATGTCAGCACTAGCAAATATATCTGAAATTGGTAATGCTTTAGATATAGAATCAGAATTAACAACTGTTCCAACAACAATTATTGAAATTGGTGATGTGCAAGATAATGTATCACAAACATTAACTTCTTATTTAGTAATAAGCGAAGCTGGTAATGCTCAATCAATACAATCTAAATTAGTTTATGTATTTAATTCTATTGTTGAATCAGGATTAGCAAGCGATACAATATCTGAACAATTAATTGGATATGCTTCAATTTTTGAATCAACAATTGCTTCCGATACAGTAACAGAAAATATGAAGGCTAGTGTTTCAGTTATTGAAATTGGTAACGCTCAAGATATACAATCACAAGCTGTAATTACTCCTGTATCTTTATCAGAATCAGGAAATGCACAAGATACACAATCAGATAAAGTATATGTTTATGTTGCTATAATAGAAAACGGCAATGCAATAGATGTCTATTATTGCAATCCAATATTTAATAAATCTGAAAAAATTTGGCACGTTTTACCAAGACGGGATTATTGGCATACAAATGACTAATACATATATTTTACAAAAAAGAACATCCGAAAATATTTGGTTTGATATAGATTGCACAAATCTTTTAGATGCCAATGAAATAATTTTGTCTGTAAATTCTATTACTTCTGACCAAACAGGTTTAGTTTTTACTGCGCCTGCAATTAATACTGTTCCAGTTTCATTTTCAGATGGAACAACGGCTGCAATTGGAAAAGTAATTTCTGTTTACATTTCTGCTGGTACAATTCCTACAGGTGCAATAAACCAAATTTATAC
>CAISKC010000454.1 GCA_903885895.1 uncultured Legionella sp. | reverse complement strand
GGATTGTCTGCCGGCAACAGCGGTCTTACTTGTTCCGGGGGTATGGCAAAAATGACCCAATCAAATTTTTCAGAAATCGTAGACTGATTAATCTCTAATTGCCAAAAATTATGACCGCGAATAAGCTTAGTCACTCTGTGATTTAATGAAATGGATAAATCACGCGCAAGATATTTACCCACAGCATTCATTCTAGGAACTCCAACATAACGCGCACGTTGAGCATTCAATAGTTCGGATGTTTTTTTGTTTGATATTTGAACAAAACCACCCTGCCAAGTCTTGACGATACCTTCGACCTGCATATCATTTACGAGTTCAACAAAAGAATCGCTTTCAGCCGTAAAAGACTGAACCCCATGGTCAAATTCAAATGGACTGGCATAGCGCGTTGATAGACGACCACCCAGACCACGAGATTTTTCAAAAACAGTAACCTCAAAATTGGCTGAAAGTATTCGTGCAGCAGCAAGTCCCGCTATACCTGCACCAACGATACCTATTTTAGGCGTATGTAACATAATAATCTAATCCTTATAATCTTTAACCTGTCTTGTTTTTACGCCCTAATAAACCATAGTTTACGCTACACAGACCTACTTTTGGTACATTTTTCCATGCAAAAGTATACGCACGAACATTAGATCATCAGTTTAAAATTGAGGAAGGCAGTGGCTTTGATCAAGGAATTGTAAGATCATTTTGTAAGATAGATTGTTTGAAGGAGCGCCCTCTGCCCTCAAAGGAAGAGGGCGCTTTAAAAATCAATAATAAAAATAACGAATATAATGAAAGAACAAAGGCGCAGCGAAGACCAAACTATCTATTCGATCCAATAATCCCCCATGACCTGGTAAGAGATTGCCAGTATCTTTAATCTGCAAATCTCGCTTGAGAGCGGACATCGTAATATCACCAATAAATCCTGAACAAGCTACGATTGCCCCCAATATACCGGCATGCCAAAAAGATAAAGGGGTCAGATAAGGCGCTAATAGCACAGCAACTCCGATGCTCGTAGCAACCCCACCTAAGAAACCCTCCACTGTTTTATTAGGACTCACTTTGGGGATGATTTTATGTTTTCCAAAGTTTTTTCCAAAGAAAAACTGCGCTGCGTCATTGAGTTGATTCAAAAATAACAAATAGAAAATCAAACCAGTTGCCCCACTGCCAGCCGGATTGCTACTAGGTTCAAGAAGATAGAGCGCGGCAATACAGCTTACACTGTATACCATCATCATCACACCCCAATGAATAGTAGTGATCGAGCGCAGAAATCCAGCTGTTTCACTCAATAGAACCATCCGAAAAGGTAAAAATAGAAATACATAAACGGGAATAAAAATAGCCATCAAGGAATAAGAACCGACTTCTATAAAATAATATTGTATTGGGATCGCAAGATAAGCCCAGAACATAATCGCCAACGACGGTTTTAATAATAACGATGTGCCAACCAAACCCACAATCAGCCAAAATGTTTTAACCCGTAAGACCAACTCTCGAATATTCTTCTGCGGTTTTTGATAATGGACCAAAAGCAGCCAAATACTAACAAGCAGTAAGATGACGATGGGCAAAGCGAGACATTGAAGAACTGTGGCATTCGGTAATTGTAACCAACTTGCAATCATCATAAATATCATGGAGAATCAACTTGTTATGAGCATAACATAGTGAGGATAAGATGGAAATTGGTTTATATCAGCTGAAATACCCGTTTAGAAAACTACTCGAATTCTTGTTACCTTTCTGTAAAAACATTAATCCCAACACTATCAGTGTCTTCTTGATTCCACTGGGATTCTTAACGGCCTTAATTTATAAAATGGCCCCGACTCAGCCTGCGTTCTATTTAGTAGGGATCGTTTGTATTTTCTTACGTATGATCATTGGCACTTTAGATGGATTAGTTGCCGAAACCTATCATAAGCAAACGCCTAATGGCACGATATTAAATCGCCTAACCCATGAAGCAGCCGATCTGATGTTGATGTGCGCGATTATAATGGCTAATCCGCAACATCTGCATCTCGGTATCTGGGCATTGCTTCTATGTTGGGCTACCAGCTTTCTTGGCTTACTAGGCCTAGCTGGGGGTAAAAAGATCCAAAGCGTTGGTCCAGTTGGGCAAACCGATCGTATCGTTGCTTTAATGGTGTTTTCTCTTCTGCAATTTTGGAATGTTTTCGGTGTCGATTTTATAACTCTATTTTTATGGTGGGTCGTGTTAGGTGGTATCATAACGATTAGCCTGCGCGCACAGCGTATCTTGACCGAGCCCACGCATGAACATCCTTAATCTTCGAAAAAATTATCCGATTACCGAACGAGATAATTATCTCAACCATGCCGCGACAGCTCCCATTTCTTATGCCAGCATTCAGAAAATGCAATCTGTCGCAACGGATATGGCGCGTCCATTAAACGAGCATTTTTATGTCTGGTTAGGGATCTTAGAAGACACACGCCGCCGCATTGCTGAACTGATTCATGCCCACCCTTCCGAAATAGCTTTTTGTCAAAATACCTCTACGGGTCTAAGTCTGATTGCCTCTGCGATACCCTTTCAGCCTGGCGACAAAGTTTTAGTGCCAAGAAATGAATTTCCATCCAATATTTATATCTGGCAAAGCTTGAGCAAGAAAGGCGTGCAATGTGAATTATTTGATGTGGTGCCGGGTGTGCCTGTGGTACAAACTTTGGCAGCACTGAACCTTACAAACGTACGTTTGATCAGTATCTCAGCCGTTAGTTACTTGACGGGGCGTTGCTATGAATTACAAGAAATAGCTCAATTCTGTCGGGAACGAGGCATATTATCTTGTTTTGATGCCATCCAAGCTATCGGCGCAATCCCTTTTGATGTGCAAACCATTCAACCAGACTTTGTGGCATCCGGCGCACAAAAATGGTTACTGGGAAGTGTGGGAGCGGGCTTTGTCTATGCACGTAAAGAATGGTTGGAACAATTAACTGTACCATTAGTGGGTTGGACATCGGTCCAATATCCAGAAAATTTTTCTTTGAAACAATTAGAATATTCGCGTGAAATGACGCGATTTGAACCAGGATTACCCGATGTATTACCCATCGTTGCTTTGAATCAATCTTTACGTGATTTTGACCATATCGGGTGGGAAACCGTCTATGCACAGATCCGTAGCAATACCCAATATCTGACCCAAGCTTTGCATGATCAAAGCATCGATACTTTCGCCAAAGATGATATCAAGGCAGGCATTGTCGCATTCGATATCCCAAAGGGCATGGATTTAGAGCACCTACTGACTGCGCTTAAAAAACATAAGATTCACGTGACTCAGCGTGAGCAATATATTCGTATTTCCCCACATGTTTATAACACCAACGAAGAGTTAGATGCTTTACTTTCAATACTGAGTACACCTTCGCGTGCAGCTTATGTTGCGCCGATCAGTCCTGATTTAACCGCGCTTCCATCAAAATCAATTTTGATTTCTGGAGCAAGTGGTCATTTAGGCAGTTATTTTGCTAAAGATCTCGCAGCGCAAGGGTATGATCTCACTTTGCTTGGAAAACATCAGCAAAAGCTCGAAGCATTACAACAAGAGATTAAAAAAACCGCATCCGTCACGATCCATATTCATGCAGTTGATTTTAATGATCCAAGCAGCATGCAAAACCTGCTAGCAACACTCAATAAAACCCCCGGATTATACACTGCATTTATCAATTGCGCAGGTATCGCTGAATCAGACGAATTCATCCATTTACCCGTTACACAAATCACTGAGATGTTCCAAATCAACTGCGTTGCGGCTTTTCAGTTGATACAATTATTCGTAACACGCTTGCATGCACCCCAAGCACTCGGTATTTTAAATATTGTTTCCGCAACAGGACGCTGTGGTTGGCCTTTATTATCCGGCTATGCAGCAAGCCAAGCAGCGCTGTGGAGTTTTACGGAAGTTTTAGCACGCGAATTGAATCATCCTATTGACATGACCGTCACGACTTACGTCGCCCCGCCAATGCACTCCCCCATGCAAAAACGCTTAGGCCGTACCGCATTACGCTATTTTAAATTAAGCGGGGATTTCCCCTATCAACAAGCACAAGATGTTGCATGCCAAGCTTGGCGCGTATTTCTACGCAAAGAAACCTTACAGATTCATTCATTTAATCGTTGGGTATTACGTATAAACGCCTGGTTACCTGCTTTTCTAAATCGACGCATTCGGAAAATTTGGAAAACAACGTAAGCACTCACCATGCAAAAAATGATTTAAAAAAGGGCATTATGATGATATAATAGAGCATAACTTAATGCGCGAGCTCCCATGGAACAGAAAGAAGAATCATCAGCAACCGATTTTACGGTTGTTTTGCAAAAAATCCAGAGCCGCGAACGTCATCACGGTGCATTTTTCTATGCTCATGATCTGATACAACAGGATGAGAATACTTATGCTCCTTATCAATGTCAGTTGATTCAAAGAAAAGACTCCGAAACCACCGCCCTTTTATTCCACGCGCCTCAAACTCAGCCATTACTTGAGCATGAATGCATAGAAGAACATCTCACTTTGGATGAGTGGTTTATCAAATGGGATGCAGTGGTCGCTGCAGCACACTATAGAGGACTATTTCAGTACGGCTTACAAACTCTCAAAATTGGCGTCTATTTTGGACAAAATGGAACAGAAATTCATACTAGAATTACGTTGCTCGAAGGTGAAAGAGAAACACTATTTCCCAAAGACAGTCCTTCGTTCATTAATATCAAAGAAGCCATCAAAGCGCATTGGCTACCATTTCAAACCTTGTTTTTAGACATCATTAAATCTAAAACACAAGCAATCAGTGAGCTATCTCTACAAACCCTACAAACTGATGCGCAAATAACCGACCACCTTGTAACAGGTTCGCACGATGGTACAATGCATACCCAGCTTATTCAGGATATTGAGGATCTTATTCTTGATATAAAAAAATTAAATCGCTATGACGACGAAACGCAAGATTTGCGTTTTCTTCAGTATGAAAAATTTCTCTCTGTTTTGAAAGCTCCAGATAGTTCACCGGAACAGCATCCTATACCTGTAGAAATTTCTCAAGCAAACATTGAGCCTCAAGCAAACACCTCATCTCAAGCATTAGTATCTACGCAGCGCCCAATTAAACGTGTACGCCAACAAACCCAAACGCTTATCAACCGTATGGTGGATGATATTCTGCATCATTTAAGCATAGCCGACATGTTGAGCAGGCCAAATTACGAACAATTTATCCATGTTATGAAAAAACTTGAAGAATTAGAACTCGAATGCTGGTGCCTTTTATTCAATACAGATCCAAGGAATGCGTCGTTTATAGAAGAGCAAAAAGAGCGTTTGGGTTTTGCTGCTTTATCCATAGATAGCTATTTTTCAATACAAATTGAACTAGGACATATCGCCGCGCTTGAAGCACTGTTGCCTTTGATGCCCCAATCCAAAAAACTAGGACATTATGGGACGTTGTTACGTGCAATTGTAGATGATAAGACAGGCCAAAATTCTATCCTCTTGTGCCAGGCTGCCCGCTTTCTTGATAGGACTGATCCTTATTTTAACCAAATTTTAAAATTCAGATGTGAGTTCTTAATATCTTACAAAAGAGAGCGTGCCGACGTCACCCTATTAGAAAGTGTTTTGGTAACCCTGTATAATCGTAACAATCTGGAAGGATTTCGTTTATTTTTAGAACATTACTCGTCACTGCAAGATACTCAATTAGTTGTGAATAATGTGCAATACCATATCTTAGAAGCCTGCATTATACTTTATAATGATGCATCCAAACTCCCATACATACGAGCATTATTTGAGCATGGCATGCAAGTAGATCTAGCTTGTAAGCCTCTTTCTTTTAAAAACATAAAGCAAATCAATAAAAAACATCCAAAAACTCGGCATGCTAGTATTGGAAGCATGACTTTAGACGAAACGATGCGCATATCTCGAGAAAACATAAATGATAGTTTGGATTTTACTATCAGCTGTCGACCTAATGAATTAGAGCTCATTACTGAAATTGCAATGCATGCACCTATAGAACTACTCCTCTTCAGGCTTGCACGTTCTTTATCAACAACGAGTTTTAACTTACGGATCGCCGTCACAAATACACCTATTTTTGGAAAGGTGAGTAATCAAATAGAATGTGAGAGCACCCTAGCATCCTATGCTCCTGAGCAGGGCAATACATCTGTCACCTGTCTATTTTATGGCAATAATTCGCAAGAACAAAAAACTGAATATAAACAAGAATCTGCCATCATTGATACTCTGTGCGACGCTTGTAAAACAGTGGTAGCAACCGCCAATATTGAGCAAATGCGAGACATCACAAATAATTTAATTCTACGTGCTAAAGAAGCGCAAAAACTCCCTGATAAACAATATATCGCTCTGACACTGATCCACGCTGGCCTATTTGCGTGGACACAATTTCCAGATCATGTCGTACTGGAAGATCTTGAGCTAGTATTGCGTTTACTATGTCTACGCGGTCTGATTGCAAGCAGAGTATACCGTACTTCTGCAGATGAAGTAGCTTATATAACTTATAAAGTTGGCGTTTTATACGTCACTGGCGCGCCCGAACCTTTATCCTTATTACTTCAAAATACAGCCTCTTTTAAGCTGCTGTACAAAGCCTATCAAAACGCTGAAGCTCGGATACTATCAAGAACTGAAAGTGGTCTGTTTGGCGCAACAACACCAGATAGCTCATCAACACTCCGTGTTCCGGTCGCAGAAGCAACACCCGGGTGCAGACAAATAAACTCTTAACTAAAATGCGAATTATTGATAGACCATAGTATTTTCCCACTTTTTTTAGTACATTAGTCTTTTTTACCCATAGACTATCAAGACTTATGCTCAATACTCTCATTAAGAAAATATTCGGTAGCCGCAACGATCGCACATTGCAGCGCTTAGGAAAAGTTGTCAGTCAAATCAATGCATTAGAACCTGAAATGCAATCATTGTCTGACACTGCACTGGCTGATAAAACCAATGAATTCAAAGCACGACTCCATAAAGGGGAAACGCTGGATGATTTGTTACCAGAAGCGTTTGCAGTCGTACGAGAAGTATCGCAACGTACTTTAGGCATGCGACCTTTTGATGTGCAGCTTATGGGTGGCATGGTATTGCATGAAGGTAAAATTGCCGAACAGCGCACAGGAGAAGGTAAAACACTTCTAGCGACTTTACCAGCCTATTTAAATGCCTTAACTGGCCACAGTGTACACATTGTGACCGTCAATGATTATTTGGCCAAACGCGATAGCCAATGGAAAAAACCCATATTTGAATTTTTGGGATTAACGGTCGGAGTCATCTACCCAGACATGCCCTTCGCAGATAAAAAAACAGCATACCGCTGTGATATTGTGTATGGTACTAACAATGAATTTGGTTTTGATTACCTACGCGACAATATGGCATTCAGTTTAGAGGAAAAAGTTCAACATAATTTAAATTTTGCTATCATCGATGAAGTAGATTCGATTCTGATTGACGAAGCCCGAACCCCTCTCATTATTTCTGGTGCAGCAGAAGACAGCTCTCAACTTTATATACGCATTAATGGATTGATCCCAAAACTTGTTCTCCAGAAAGAAGAAGAAGATCAAGGTCATTACACGGTAGATGAAAAACAAAAACAAGCTTACTTAACAGAAGCTGGCCACCAATACATCGAAGAGTTGTTGAACGAAAATGATCTATTAAAAAACGGAGAAAGTTTATATCACGCTTCTAATATTCTACTGATGCACCATGTTAACGCAGCACTGCGTGCGCATACCATGTACCATCGTGATATTGAATACATTGTGCAAAATGACCAAGTCATTATTGTAGATGAGCATACCGGCCGTACCATGCCAGGTCGCCGCTGGTCAGATGGCTTGCACCAAGCCATGGAAGCCAAAGAAGGTGTCTCGATTCAAAATGAAAATCAAACCTTGGCATCCATCACCTTTCAGAATTTCTTTCGCTTGTATCAAAAACTAGCTGGCATGACAGGTACCGCAGATACAGAAGCTTATGAATTTCAACAAATTTATAATCTCGAAGTTGTCGTTATCCCGACCAATCGTCCCATGCTTCGGGAAGATCAATCTGATTTAATCTATTTAACTCAAGCCGATAAATATCAAGCTGTTATTGACGATGTGAGTGCCTGCGTCGAAAAACAACAACCTGTTTTAGTAGGAACTGCGTCAATTGAAGCCTCTGAATTATTAAGCCAGATGCTCACCAAAGCCAAGATCAAACACCAAGTGCTCAATGCCAAATTTCATGAAAAAGAAGCTCAAATTATCGCAGAAGCAGGCCGTCCTGGTGGTGTGACTATTGCTACTAATATGGCTGGCCGTGGTACAGATATCGTTCTAGGCGGTAGTTTAAAATCTGACCTGGCCAAATTACCCGAAGATGTCTCTGAAGCAGAAATTGCCAGTACTAAAGCGGAATGGAAGGAACGGCACGATGCTGTGATCCGTTCTGGTGGATTGCGCATCATTGGCTCTGAGCGCCATGAGTCACGCCGTATTGACAATCAATTACGTGGTCGCTCAGGGCGACAAGGCGATCCAGGCAGTACGCGTTTTTATCTATCATTAGATGATAATTTGATGCGTATCTTTGCTTCTGAACGAGTCGCAAATATGATGCGGCGTTTGGGGATGGAACCTGGCGAACCTATCGAGCACAAATTAGTAACCAAAGCGATAGAAAATGCACAACGAAAATTAGAAGGACATCATTTTGATATTCGTAAACAATTACTTGGATACGATAATGTTGCCAACGATCAACGCAAAGTGATTTACTCTCAACGCGCAACCATTATGTCTATGCCTGATCCGCATATCGCAGTAGAATCTATGGCCGTGGAAGTTCTTGACAAAATGCTCGACCATTTTGTCCCCTCGCAAAGCCTGGAAGATCAGTGGGATATCACTGGCTTAACCACAGCTTTAGCAGAGGACTTCCGTATCGTAGCGCCAATTCAACAATGGTGCGATGACGACCATACCATTCAAACAGAACAAATCAAAACCCGCGTTGGTGAGTTACTACGCACTTGTTTTGCTGAGAAAGAAAAGTTACTCGGACCCGATATGCTACATTCCTTTGAAAAATCCATTATTTTACAATGCTTGGACAATCAATGGCGCGAACATTTGGCAGCGATGGATCATCTCCGTCAAGGTATTCACCTTCGTGGCTACGCGCAAAAAGATCCGAAACAAGAGTACAAACGTGAATCATTTGAACTATTTACCACGATGTTAGATTCGTTAAAACACGAAATAGTGAAATTGATCGCTTCGGTAGAAATCAGTTCTGAAGCAGATTTGGAACAAGTTGAAGCGCAACGACGTGCCGATGCGGCTGTTAAATTGGAATTGATCCATGACGATCCGACGACACAAGATGAGCAAGAAAATCAGCAAGCCCCCGCTCAGATCACGTTTCGGCATGACAGCAAAAAAGTTGGTCGTAATGATCCTTGTGATTGTCAATCCGGAAAAAAATACAAAAATTGTCATGGGCGCTTAGTGTGAATGTAGCGGTTGCCATTATTTACAATCAGCAAGGTAGTATCTTAATTACCCAACGAGCCGCTCATCTCCCATCGGGCGGTCTCTGGGAATTTCCGGGTGGCAAATTGGAGCTGCATGAAACCCCTGCTGCAGCTCTCATCCGTGAAGTCAAAGAAGAAGTCAATTTAGATGTCCTACGCTATGATTTCATTACTCAAATCAATACCCAACGCACCTATGATCTCTTATCATTACATGTTTTTTTGGTGCATGAATATCTAGGACAAGCGATTAAAGTTGAATCGCAATCCGATTTAATTTGGGCTGCTCCGCAAACTTTAGATCAGTATGAATTCCCGCCTACCAATTCACCTATTTTGGCTTGGATAAAGCGCAATAGAGAATTTTTATAACCGTCAATCTTGTGCATTGTCTAGATCATCAGTATGATTACCCGGATGTTATTTGATTAGGATCAATCATGTTTAACGGTAGTATTGTCGCATTAATCACCCCTTGGCTTGATGACAAAGTTGATGTGGATTGTTTACGCGAATTGGTTGAGTATCATATACAGCATGGTACTAGCGCCATTGTTGCCGCCGGCACCACCGGCGAATCCGGAACACTCGATCTCCAAGAAAAAATCTTAATTATTAAAACCATTATCGATCAAGTCAAAGAACGCATCCCTGTTATCGCTGGAACTGCTTGCAATGCCACAAAAGAAGCCATTCATTTAACTAAACTAGCTATGGAATATGGCGCCCATGCTGCGCTCATCATGACTCCTGCCTATATTAGGCCAACGCAGGAAGGCTTGTACCAACATTATCGATATATTGCAGAAGCAGTGCCCATCCCAATTATTTTATATAACGTGCCAACCAGAACAGGTTGCGATATGCTCCCTAGTACTGTAGCGAGACTCAGCAATATTTCTAATATCATTGGCATCAAAGAAGCTACCGGAAAAATCGAACGCCTGCGAGACTTACTGACTATCCAACCTAATCCGATCGATATCTATAGCGGTGACGATGGGACTGCAGCAGAATGGATGTTGGCGGGTGCCAAAGGCGTTATTTCTGTGACAGCTAATGTTGCGCCCTCACATATGGCAAAACTCTGTGCTGCGGCGTTACATGGTGACAAAGAACTGTGTTTACAGATCAATGAGCAGCTGGAACCCTTGAATCAACAATTATTTGTAGAAGCTAACCCTATCCCAGTAAAATGGGCTGCGCATAAAATAGGATTGATCAACGATGAAATTCGTTTACCGATGACGCGTTTGGCTGAACAATATCGCCCTACTCTAGAAGCTACGTTGAAAAATCTAGGCTTGATAAATATGGGAATATAGCGTTCCATCGCCCCAACGGAAGAAGGTACCCAAAGGGCAGATGAGAGCTGATAGAAGTCAATCAACCCTTATCCTAGTCCTCAAAAAAAAGAGGTTTATTTTGAAGAAAATTATCACAATATTTATTTTGGCCCAAGGATTAATTGGATGTTCACTGATGTCTAGTACAGGAGAATTTGCGAGCAATAATAAGACTGAGTATCTCCACAGTCGTAACAGCCAAGGCCTGCTCATTTCAAAACCACTGAGTGACGCCAACATCAGTGATTTTTATCAGCTCTCAAATCAAACAACACAGGTAACTGGCATCAGTATTAAACCGCCGGTTATACGGACAAGTGAATAGCGAATTATTTCAATGCTTGCATGACGGCGCTTTGGTCATCACACCGAATAACCGTCTAGCTGTTCATTTACTGCAAACCTATGATCGCCTTTATCGCGAAACCCAGAATGGCCCGTTGCCCAAACCATTGTGCTTTTCTTACGAAACTTGGTTACTGTACCTTTTTAATCAATTAACACACCGATTTGCTCAAACTGCTCATCCGATCTTACTCTCTCCTCATCAACAACGTTACCTATGGCTGATGATTTTGCAGCAACATCAGGAGGAAATGGTTTCTGCAGGATTATTAGAAGTGATTCAAGAGGCTTGGCGCCGTTGTATCTTTTGGCAAATTGCACCGGTTGATCCCGCTTTGCAACAAACAACACATACTCGACGTTTTCAAAAATGGTTTCAAGCTTTTCAACAATTTTTAGATACACATCAAGCTACAACTATCGAACTCATTCCTCAATATCTCATCAATACCAAGCACCCTATTCAATCCAGGCCAATGATTTGGGCCTGTTTTGATGAGTTCACACCCGTACAAACAGCATTGCAGAAAAAACTTCGTGAGCAAAATTGCCCGCAATTATTTGAGGATTATCAGGAAAAACCCATTGATGGCTATTGTTTTCCTGCTACAAATCAGCAGGATGAATTGCAACAGGCTATCATGTGGGCACACAAGCGTTTAGCACAGGGTGATCAACATGTTGCAATCATCATACCGGATTTACAAAAACAGATTCAGACGGTCCAAAGTGTTTTTGCTCAACATTTTCCCCAAGACTTATATAACATATCTTATGGTAAACGCCTGTTAGATTACCCAATCATCCGTACTGCACTCCATTGGTTGGCTTTAGATTTACAGCACTGCAATGCCCAGCAAATTCGCGTACTCTTGCATGCCCCTTTTCTCAAGGGTGGACATAGTGAATTTGTAGCACGTAGCCAAATACTACAAGATAGCCTTATCATGAAGGCCCAAGAATTAGCTTGGCATGACTTTTTGACTCAAATCAAATCGCACGCACCCTGTTTATACGCTTGTTTACAAGAAATCAAACCATATCCTAAAAATGATAGCCCTTTTGCTTGGACCACGCATTTTAAGGAACGCCTGCGCTTGTTAGGTTTTCCCGGAGACGCTGCAATTGACTCAACTACGTACCAATGTTTAAATCGTTTCCATCTGTTATTAGATGATTTTATGAGCTTAAATGTTCTGACTACAGTCATGTCAGCTGAAGATGCCATACAAAGTTTACGTGATTTAGCGTCCAATGTGCTATTTCAAATCCAAAAACCTGCGACCCCTGTTACCATTTTAGGCATATTGGAAGCCTCAGGATGTCGATTTGATAGTATTTGGGTCATGGGACTAACTGATCAATGTCTCCCGCAAAAAACCAAATTCTCTCCTTTTTTGCCTATCTCTATGCAAAAAAAATTAATCATGCCCCATACAGATGCACAACGTGAATTCAAACGTGCACAATGGGTACTACAACGCCTTGGGTACGCTTCTACTACCATTGTTTATAGCTACCCTCAAACCGTTGCTGATCAGCCGCAATTGGCTAGTGCAATGATTCAACATTATCCCGTCTATGTAGCGTTACCGCTCAATGTGTCTGACTGGCTACCTCGTGCCGAAGTGTATCAAGAAAACTATTGTCATCCTCCTCGAATGGGATCGCGATTCTCCGGCGGTACGGCATTGCTAGCCAGCCAAGCCAAATGTCCATTTCAAGCTTTTGCTGCGCATCGCCTGAAAATAAAACCCGCTCTCACCTACACAGACGGACTTGACCTATCAGAACGTGGGCAAATTTTACATCAAATCATGGAAACACTGTGGCGAAAATTAAAGTGCCAAGCACAGTTATTGCAGCTTTCTTCAGAACAACTCGCAAAGATGGTTCAGGATAACGTTGATAGTACGTTACAGTCTTTTATTGCAATGCGCCCTGCTGGTTTAGCTGGATTAAGTCAAGAAGTCGAATATCAACGTCTTACTCAACTGGCCCAAGCTTGCCTGGAATGGGAAAAACTGAGAGAACCTTTTCAAATTGAGGCATTAGAGCAAAATTATGAGATCACCTTAGCTGGGTTACCTTTAAAAGTGCGAGTGGATCGTTTAGATCAAAATTTATTGCAACCCAGTAAAACCGTCATTGACTATAAAACCAGTTTACCCACCACCAAACCGTGGAGAGAAGAACGTCCAGAAGCACCACAATTACTCCTCTATGCCTTGTTAGATAAACAAATCACGACTCTGGTCTTTATCCAGCTCAAAGCTGGACGTATGACATTACAAGGCCTCAGCGCTACACCAAACGATGAATTAGGCATGCAAAACCTGCGAGCAGAGGAAGCATGGTCTACATACCAACAACACTGGGAAACACAATTAACGCTCTTAGCCAGCGAGATACAGCAGGGCTATTGCGAACCGAAACCCAAGCGCAGCAGTATTTGTCAAAACTGTTCTTTTCATAGTTTATGTCGAGTTTGTTAATCTGTCCTATACTGGTAGATATAGCTATTTATTGGGAACTTAGCGACCATGACAGACTCAATCATGCAAGCAATCGTAGGTCGATTGCGTCACGCAGATATTGAAGCACTTATTACCCTCCGTACGCATCTATGTGAAAGCTGTTCACATTCCCCCATCACAAGAGATAACTTTATTTTATATGCATCCTATGAATTTTTACCTACAAATATTAATGAGCTAGATATTATTCTCGCAAAACTCATCCATCAAGCTATTTTTGAAAATAAGGAAACGAATCATTATTTTCTTGATGATAAGCATAGACAAATTCGAGAAGGTGCCGACCTGTATTTACGTGCCACGATATTTACCCATCATTTAAAAGAAGAAAAAATTGATGCGACGCAACTCACCAATCAGCAAGGTCAAGTCGATTTAGATGGACGCATAAAAGAGGCGTATCAAGATCAAACATGGCGTTTTTTTGCTGGAAAATTACTACCCGACCTTATAAAAAGTGAAAAATTTAACCCTCAACGTAAACTTGTAGAAAAAGGGATCAGTGAATTCATAAAACACGACCAGAAACCCAGTTAAATAACGAAAAATAACGAAAACTCGAGCTCAATTATTACCTAAGTCCTAAATTAAGTTGACAAGTAATCTAAATCTCTGCAAAATACCTCCCATGTCGCAATGATGAGCCACAAGCTGTATTGGGGTGTCGCCAAGTGGTAAGGCACAGGGTTTTGATCCCTGCATTCCTAGGTTCGAATCCTAGCACCCCAGCCACAAGATAACATCACATTTATACG